>JAQCFD010000145.1 GCA_027618305.1 Pseudomonadota bacterium | reverse complement strand
CGCCGTTGGATTCGACGATCGTTCCCAGCACATACAGGTCGCCCGTGGCGTTGCGATCCGGCGTGACCCGCACGGCGCCGAATGCGCCGGTCTTCTCGAGCGCTTCTTTCAGCTTCACCGCGAAACGGTTCGCCTCGGCCCGGCGCAGCTCCGGCCACACGCCCTCTTCCTCGTAATTGCGCGCGGGGTCCGACAGACCCGGGTCGAACACCGGCACGACCACGTCCAGGCGCGGCTTCGCGGGATCAACTTCCGCGGGCCCTTCCGGATCGAACAGCGACGACAGCTGCGGGCCCACATTCGGACCGCTGGCGCCCGTCCCGGCGCCGCCCGAACCGACATTGCCGTTGGTCACGCAGCCCGTGAGGGCGAAGCATGCACACAGGCTGTAGACACCCATCTTGCGGAATAATGTTCGCATATCTGTCTCCGTCGCCCCGCCTACTTCGCCGCGGGCAGGCCCTTATACCTGCGATACTCGTCCCACAGCCGCTTTTTCAGCTCCGGATCGGTCTCTTCGATGGCCGCCTGGCGGATCTGCGCTTCCAGCGCGCTGTCATTGTCCGCCGGCGGGATATCTTCAGGCACCTTCCCGCCACCTTGCGTACGTGCGGCCTCACGCACCGGTTCATCGCCGGACGGGCGGTCTTCGATCGCCGTGTCGCGTGCCGGATCATCCGGCCGCGTCCATTTGCCGTTCGGGTCGGAGGACGTGGTCGATGCCGTCGTAACCGTCGGCGCATCGCCTGTCACGTCGCTGGCGGCCGTGGGAGAACCTTCCTGGGACGGGGCCTCCAACGGCGCGTCCGGACCGGAGATATCGCTGGCCGCCGTCGAGGTCTCACCCCCGTCTGATTCCGAACCTGCAGCGTCCTTTCCGGCGGCCTCGGTACCTCTAAGCTCACCGTCACCGCCGCCCGTGCCGCCGCCAGCGCCCGTACCACCGGCACCAGTGCCGCCGCCGGTCCCGGCGCGCTGGCTCTGGCATTCCTCGAAACGGCTCAGCGAGCGCTGAAAGGCGCGGTCCATCCGCGCGATCCGCTCCTCGCGGGTCAGGCCGGGCTCGTCGGCATAATCGACGGTCACCTCGGTGCAGTCATGGGACAGCGTGCCTGCATCACGGGTCGCCGGGCCCGCCGGGCCGGACGACGCGCTCGACTGAGCCCATGCAGCCCCCCCGCCCAGGGCGACGGCAAGCGCAAGCAGGCAAACAAAAGCCGGCTTGTTTGCAAGGTTCCCCGAATTCGCCCGGGTTGTCATGCCGATACTCCCATCCAAATACTGCACCCGCGATGATACCGCCATCGCGCCGGCATGCCCAACTGAGTTGCCGGATACCATGGAAACGCGGAAATAAGGCGATTTTCCGGCACGTACATCCCCGCAACCTTGGCATTTCGCGCAATCCCGTGTTAGAAGGCGCGTCCCCGTTGGGGACGGCACTGAAAACCGCGCAAATATGCGGGTTTCGGGCCGAGATGTGCGGAAGGGGGTGATTCCTATCGTCCAGGTCGTAGTTCGAGACAACAATGTCGACCAGGCGCTGAAAGCGCTGAAGAAGAAGATGCAGCGCGAAGGCGTATTTCGCGAGATGAAGCTCCGGCGCTCCTATGAGAAGCCGTCGGAAAAGCGCGCTCGTGAGAAGGCGGAAGCGGTTCGCCGGGCTCGTAAGCTCGCGCGCAAGCGCAAGGAACGCGAAGGCTTCTAGCCCCGCGACAACACCTCCTGTTTTCAGGAAAAAGAAAACGCACGACCTTATCGGGTCGTGCGTTTTGCGTTTTAGGTAGGATGCCAGCCTCGCCCTTCGTCAAGCTCAGGGTGAGGCCTTCTTCGGGTTCAGGCTAAGGCCCTCGCCACATTCAGGGTAAGGCCCTCATGCTGAGCCTGTCGAAGTGTGCGGGCCGCTGCCGGCGGCGCCGGACGGGCTGGCCCTAGTGGCCGCCGCCCTTCAGTGCCTTGACGATGTCCTCGCACATTTTCTTGGCGTCGGCGAACAGCATCATCGTGTTGTCTTCATAGAAGAGCGGGTTGTCGACACCGGAATAACCCGATGCCAGCGAGCGCTTGATGAACAGCACCGTGCCCGCCTCTTCAACATTCAGCACCGGCATCCCGTAGATCGGGCTGGACTTGTCGGTTTTGGCCGACGGGTTGGTGATGTCGTTCGCGCCTATCACGAAGGCAACGTCGGTCGACGAGAAGTCGGAGTTGATCTCGTCCATCTCGAACACGACGTCATAGGGCACGTTCGCCTCGGCCAGCAGCACATTCATATGGCCCGGCATGCGGCCGGCCACAGGGTGGATCGCGTAACGCACGTCCACGCCCTTCTCTTCCAGAACCTGGGCCATCTCGGCCAGCGCATGCTGAGCCTGGGCCACCGCCATGCCGTAGCCCGGGATGATAATGACCTTGGTGGCCTGCTCCATGATGAAGGCGGCGTCCGCGGCCGCGCCCTGGCGCACCGTACGGTCGCCGAGGTCTTCCATGCCGGGTGTCGCGGTCTCACCGCCGAAGCCGCCGAGGATCACGTTGAAGAAGGACCGGTTCATCCCCTTGCACATGACGTAACTGAGGATCGCGCCCGACGAGCCGACCAGCGCGCCGACAATGATCAGCGCCGGGTTGGCCAGGGTGAAGCCGATGCCAGCAGCGGCCCAGCCCGAGTACGAGTTCAGCATCGACACAACAACCGGCATGTCGGCGCCGCCGATGGGCACGATGATCAGGACGCCGAGCACCAACGAGATCGCGACGATCGCCCAGAAGGCGCTGTCGGACTGGGCGACGGTCAGCCAGATGACACAGAGAACCAGCGCGATGCCGAGCCCCAGATTGACCATATGCTGACCGGGGAACACCAGCGGTTTGCCCGGCAGGATGCCCTGCAGCTTGCCGAAGGCGATGATCGAACCGGTGAAGGTGATCGCGCCGATGGCCGTGCCGATCGACATTTCGATCAGGCTGCCGACATGGATTTCGCCGACGGTACCGATGCCATAGGCCTCGGGCGAGAAGAAGGCCGCCCCGGCCACGAATACGGCGGCGAGGCCGACGAGCGAATGGAACGCGGCGACCAGCTGCGGCAGCGCGGTCATGGCGATCTTCAGCGCGATGATCGCACCGATGCCGCCGCCGATCGCGATACCGAGCGCGATGGTACCGAACGAGGTCACGCTCGGCAGGGTCAGGGTCGTCAGGATGGCGATGACCATACCCGAGACGCCGTAGATGTTGCCCATCCGGGCGGTCTTCGGCGAGCTGAGCCCGCGCAGCGCCATGATGAAACAGACGCTGGCGATCAGGTATGCAAATGCTGTCAGGGAAGCGGACATGTCAGCGGCTCCGCTACTTCTTCGCGCGGAACATCGAGAGCATACGTTGCGTCACGATGAACCCGCCAAATATGTTCACCGACGCGAGGATCACGGCGATAAACCCGAAAGTCTTGGAGATGTTCCACTCGCCCGGCCCGGCCGCGATCAGCGCGCCGACGATGATCACCGACGAAATCGCGTTGGTCACGGCCATCAGCGGCGAATGCAGTGCCGGGGTGACGCTCCAAACCACGTAGTAACCGACGAAACAGGCCAGCACGAACACGGTGAACAGGAACACGAACGGGTCGCCACCGGCGGCCGTCTGGGTCAGGGCGAGTTGCGTCGCGTCCTGGGCCAGCGCGCCGGCGCGCTCGGCAAAGGCCTGCGCGTCGTTGGCAAGCTGGGCGGCATTTTCGGCCAGGGTCGAAGGATCCATGGTCAGGCTCCTGTCTCGGATGAAGTCTTGTCGTCTGCTTTTGCGTCATCCGCCGCGTCATCCGCTGATGCGGATTCCGGGGCCGGCGACGGCGCGTCTTTCGGCAACAATGCCGGATGCACGATTTTCCCGTCACGCGTCAGGCAGGTGCCGGCGATGATTTCGTCTTCCCAGTCGACGGTGATTTTCTTTTCGTCCTTGTCGACCAGCAACTCGACGAAGTTCAGCAGATTTCGCGCATACAGCGCCGATGTGTCCGCAGCGAGCTGTGAGGGCAGATTGAGTTCGGCCAGGATGATCACGCCATTGTCGGTGACATGCTTCTCGCCCGGCCTGGTCTGGGTGCAGTTGCCACCCTGCTCGGCGGCGATATCGACGATCACCGAACCCGGCTTCATCGAGGCGACCATGTCGTCATTGACCAGCACCGGTGCCGGACGACCCGGGATCAGCGCCGTGGTGATGACGATATCCATATCCTTGATATGGTTGGCGATCAGCTCGGCCTGGCGGCGCTTGTAGTCGTCGGACATCTCCTTGGCGTAACCACCGGCGGTCTGTCCGGTGTCGCCCTCGTCGGGCTCAACCATGACGAAGGACGCGCCGAGGCTCCCCACTTCTTCCTTGGCGGCCATGCGCACGTCGGTGGCCGACACGATGGCGCCCATCCGGCGCGCCGTGGCGATGGCCTGAAGCCCGGCGACGCCGGCGCCCATCACGAACACCTTGGCCGGGTTGATCCGGCCGGCCGCCGTCATCAGCATCGGCATGCCGCGACCGTAATTCGCAGCGCCGTCGATGACCGCCTTATAGCCGGTCAGGTTCGACTGGGAACTCAGCACGTCCATCGACTGGGCCCGGCTGATGCGCGGCAGCATCTCCATGGCGAAGGCCACGATATTATGCTTCGCATAGGCCTCGACACCGATCGGGTCGCCATGGGGGTTTTGCAGCGAGATCAGGATGGCACCTTCCGGAATATCGGAAAGGCCGTCCTCGCCGCCATCCTCCTGGGTACGCGGGCGCTGCACCTTGAGTACGATGTCGGCGCCCGCAAGCGCCTCGGCGCGGGTGGCGGCGACGGTCGCACCGGCCTCGGTGTAGGCGGCATCGGTAATCGATGCCGCTTCGCCGGCGCCGGCCTCGACGCTCACGTCGAAGCCCCACTGGAGGTAGCGTTTGATCGTATCTGGGGTCGCGGCCACGCGGCGTTCGTGCGGGCGGCGTTCCTTTGCAATCGCGATCTTCATGGTGTGAAGAACCTCGGTTCGAACCAACAAGCGCAGGGCCGATCGGCACCCGCACCGCGCAGTTTTTCGGCGCGGGGGGAATATGCCGCGCTGCAGCACGCAGGGCAAGCGACATGCGGGGGCATTTTTCTCGTCACTTTGGGCGATGGCGGGGCCGCAAACGGCGTTCGTCGTCAACCACCGTAGAACACGTTTTCCCCCAGCTCGTTCAGATGCAGACCCGCCGCGTCGGGACGGCCCTCGATCGCCACCGGGACGTGAGCGTCCACAACCTCGCCAATTACGATGTGGTGGTCGCCGCGCGCGACGATTTCGGCCAGCTTGCATTCGACGCTCGCCGGGGCCGCATCCAGGATCGGCGCACCGGTCGTGCCACCATGATAGGCCTCGCCGTTGATGGCACCGTCCTCGGCACTGACCGGTTTGAAAAAGGCAAACGCCTGGTCCTGCTGGCCCTTGCCGAGAAAATTGAGGGCGAAATGGCCGGAATCGCCGATCAGTTGCAACGCGCCGGAATCCTCCTTAACGGCAACCACCACCAGGGGCGGATCGAACGAGGACTGGGTCACCCAGTTCACGGTCGCGGCCGCGATGTCGCCCGATGGGCTCTTGGCGGTAAGTACGTAAATCCCATAGGGGATAATGCGCAGAACGCTCTTCTTCTTATCTGAATCCATTGTCATGCAACTCCTCTTGCCGGGACGCTGGCCGGGGCACAAATTGCACGCAGCCATCGCCCCATCCGAATAGCCTGCACGCCGGCACAGGCGGCTGACCTGGATCAATTCGCCGCCCCCCGCACACGCTTAGATTCAGCCTGTGAGGCCCCCAACGGAACCGGAGAAACCGAAATGTCCCTCAGCACGCTGGACCATTGTTCGATCCGAACGGTCAAACTGGACGAGACCCGGGATTTCTATGTCGACCTCCTCGGCATGGTTGATGGCGATCGGCCCGATTTCGACTTTCCCGGCAACTGGCTATATGTCGACGGCAAGCCGGTCGTCCATCTGGTCGGCGTGGATCCGGACGATCCATCGGGCCTGATCGAATATCTCGGCGGCGACATCGACCCTGCAGCCCTCGACGGCTCCGGCGGCTCGGGCGCGTTCGACCATATGGCGTTCCGGGCGAAGAACCCCGAGATGCTGATGGCGCGGCTGGAGGCCAGGCGCATCCGTTTCCGTGAACGCAAGGTGCCCAATCTCGACCTGTTCCAGATCTTCATCGAGGATCCGAACGGGATCACGGTGGAACTCAATTACTTCGCCGAAGACGCCGTGGCGGCGTAACCAGCATAGGGATCGGCCATGCTCGAACAATCACTCAGCCTGCAATTCGTGCCGGTGATCTTGTTCATGTGCGTCATCGCGGCGACATTCGCGCTGATCACGATGGCATTCTATTTGCGCCAACTGCGCGAACTCGCCGACCGTCTGACCACCCACATGATCGACGTCGCCAATGTCGACAACCAGCTGTCGGTGGTGGCGCAGGGCGTCCTCGGGCTCACGCTGGAATTGGAGAAGATGCGCGAAACCATCGCCGAATTCGAGACCAAACCCGACCGCCCCGCCTGACGCGACAACAACGTGAGGGCCTGTTATTCGCGCGCCGTGCCTGCTAGTCAGGATTGCCGAACAACGACGACCAACGCGGAGGCCCCCATGTCCGAGACCGATTCCCGGAACCTCATCCTCAAATTCGATGAGACCCGCACTCTTGAGCGGGGCGGCGGCGTCGCCAGCACACCGCTGGTCATTCCCACCGTACGCCCGGACGCGGCCTTCACGACCGGCATCAGCTCCTTCCCGGTGGGCAAAGCTGCGCCGCTGCACAAACATAATTGCGACGAGCAGGTCACGCTCCTGTCGGGCCGCGCCGAGGTCGAGATCGACGGCGAGACGACCGAACTCAAGGCCTATGACACGACCTATGTGACCGCGGGAGTGGAACATTGTTTCCGCAACATCGGCGACGAGCCGATGGTGATCCTCTGGATCTACGGCTCCAACAAGGTCACCCGCACGTTTGCCGGGTCTGACGAAGAGGTCGAACATCTGTCCGCGGCCGATATGCTGGTGCGCTGATTATTCGCCGGCGCGACGCGTGATACAGTGTCGGGTACCGACTCCGACCGCCGACAGGTAGCGCGCCATTCTTCGTAAACCGCCAACGATTCCGCTGCTGACCGTTCTGATTTCCAGCAGCGCGATTGCCTACAACCTCTTCCTGCCCTCGATCCCCGACATCGGTCGGGCCTTCGATGTGCCCTCGACCACGGTCCAGGGCTCGCTGATCGCGTTCCTGATTCCCTACGCGATCGCCCAACTCTTCTATGGTGGGGTGTCGGACCGGTTCGGTCGCCGCCCGACCCTGCTCTGTGGCCTCGCCATCTATGTCGTCGCCAGCCTGGCCTGCGCCAGCTCGACCTCGATGACGATGCTGATCCTCGCCCGCATCGGGCAGGGGATTGGGGCCGCGGGATCGATGGTGATGGTCCGCTCCATCGTGCGCGACCTGTATGACCGCAAGCAGTCCGCCCGGGCGCTGGCCATCATCTCGACCGTCATGGTCTTCGCACCCGCGACCGCGCCGGCGATCGGCGGCTACCTCCACACCCAGTTCGGCTGGCAGGCCTCTTTCATATTCCTGGCCATCATGGGCGCGGTCCTGTTCACCTACTGCGCGTTGTGGATGGCCGAAACCAATGTCGTCCAGGGCGCAGACCTGCTCGGCAATATCCGCGCCCTTGCGCGCGGTTACCGGGTGTTGATCGGCGAGCGTACCTTTGTCGCCTACAGCCTCAACATCGGCTTTCTCGCCAGCGGCATGTTCGCCTGGTTCGCCGGCGTCCCGGTCGTCCTGATCGACAATTACGGCGTCGCCCCCGACCGGTTCGGATATCTGATGCTCACCGGCACCTTGGGGGCCTTCTTCGGCTATGCCAGCGCCATCTGGCTGACCGGCAAGATCGGTGTGAATCGGATGATCGTCCTCGGCACCTTCATCGCCTTGCTCGGTGCATCGCTGTATCTGGCGTTGCCGCTGGCCGGCGTGTTGACACCGCTGGCCGCGATCGCGCCGATGTCCCTGTTCGGCATCGGCCTGGCTATCGCCTTCCCCAGCGTCATGGCTGCCGCAGTCAGTGTGCGGCCCGACTATGCGGGCACGGCGGCCTCGATCAACGGGCTGGTGCAATACGGCACCGCGGCGATGGCCACCTTGCTGGTCGGGGCGTTGTCGAGCACCACCCATCTGCCGCTGGCCTGTGTGATCTTCGCTACCCAGTCCCTCGCCATGGTCGCCGCCTGGGTCGGCTGGCGGGGCCGCCCGGCGGAATAGGGCGACTTTCATTATTTATCATTTGATAAATTAGTTGATTGACCGGGGCCGAGGCACTATTTATCAAATGATAAATAAGCCGACCGACCGGAACCGCGAGAGACAGAGATGAACTCCCAGACCGCGCCCAAAATTTTCGATTACCGCAACGTGGACAAGGCCGATGTGTATGAGGAGATCCCGATCCTCGA
>JAQCFD010000144.1 GCA_027618305.1 Pseudomonadota bacterium | reverse complement strand
GAGGTCTGGGTCCGTCGATAATCAAGCCGTAAAACTTTGTTCAAGTGCATGACGTCCAACCTGCTGCTGCGTTGCCCTGAATATTCCGGGCAAAAGTCTCGCGAAGTGCTGAATTCTGGTGCGGAGAACACGCCGAAAACCCGCTTCTGTCAATCACGATACGATGTTACGCAGGCTCCGGACGCTCACAATGTTGGTAGCCTGAGGCATTGCTTAAAATGCAATGGGTGCCCCGGTTGTGCCGCGACGCTAGAATGGGCTACCCGCATCAACCCGGATTCGCCGCATGACGACCCGTTTCTATTTTCACCCGGTCTGCATTGAACACGAACCGGCGCCGGGACATCCGGAATCTCCCGCGCGGCTGCGGACCATTGCCGATGTCCTTGCGGCCCCGGCATTCGATGCCCTTGAACGCCACAGCCCACCCGAAGCGAAGCGTGAACATCTGACCCTGATGCACCCGGAGGCCTATGTGTCGGAGATATTCGACCTGGTGCCTACGGAAGGATACAGCCGGATTGATGCCGATACGCTCATGTCGCCGAAATCCGGTGAAGCGGCATTGCGGGCGGCAGGCGCGGTGGTCGACGCGGTCGACGCGGTGATGACCGGCGTGGCCGACAATGCCTTCTGTGCGATGCGACCGCCGGGCCATCACGCCGAGCCAACGCAGGGCATGGGGTTTTGCCTGTTCAACAGCGTCGCGATCGGGGCCGAGTATGCCCGCAAGACCCACGGCGCCGAACGGGTCGCAGTGATGGATTTCGACGTCCATCATGGCAACGGCACCCAGGCCATGTTCTGGAACGAACCGGATTTGTTCTACGCCTCGACCCATCAGTGGCCACTCTATCCGGGCACGGGTGACAAGGCCGAAACCGGTGCTCACGGCAACATCGCCAACGCGCCGCTCTGGCCCGGCGCCGGATCGGAGGACTTCCGGACGGCGATGCGCGAGATCATCTTGCCGGCGATGAAGAACTTCAGTCCCGACCTGATCCTCATATCGGCGGGTTTCGATGCCCATCGCCGTGACCCGCTGGCCCAGCTGTCGCTTGAAACCGAGGATTTCGCATGGGCGACGGATGAGCTGCGCCGTCTGGCAGAGGCCGTGTGCGGCGGCCGGATCGTGTCGACTCTCGAAGGGGGCTACGATCTGACGGCCCTGGGCGAATCCGCCGCCGCGCATGTGGGCGTCCTGATGGGCTGAACCGATTTGACGGCGCGCACCGCTGCCGGTAGAGGATTGAATATGGTGAAGGATGAAACAAAGGTCGAAATTCCGGTGGACATCGCGAAGATGTCTTTTGAGGATGCGCTGGCGCAGCTCGAAGAGATCGTCCGGAATCTCGAAGGCGGTGACAGCGCGCTCGACGATGCGATCGCCGCCTATGAGCGCGGCGCGGCGCTGAAGCGCCACTGCGAATCGAAACTCCGACAGGCGCAGGCCCGGGTGGAGAAAATCTCGCTCGGCGCCGACGGTACGCCGGGTACCGAACCGGTCGCCTCGGATTGATCGTGTCCGGTCGCTATGCCGACGCGCTGGCTGCCGTCGCGACGGATGTTGATGCGACAATAGCCGCACTCCTCGATCGTCCTTCCGGTCAGGCCGATGAGGTCGGCAAGCTTTGGGGCGCGATGCGTTATGCGTCGCTGGCGGGCGGCAAACGTCTGCGCCCATTCCTGGTGCTGTCCGCTGCGGAAATTTGCGGTGGTGACCGGAAGGTGGCGTTGCGCGTCGCCGCGGCCGTCGAGATGATGCACACCTACTCCCTGGTTCACGACGATTTGCCGGCGATGGATGATGATGATCTGCGCCGGGGGCAGCCGACTCTGCACAAGAAATTTGATGAAGCGACGGCGATCCTCGCCGGGGACGCCTTGCTGACCTTGGCGTTCGAGGTGCTGGCGGACCCGCGGACCCACGCCGATCCGGCGATCCGTGCCGAGCTGGTGCTCGGCCTGGCCCGCGCCGGCGGACCGGACGGCATGGCCGGCGGCCAGATGCTCGACCTCCATGCGGAACGTCAGCCGGTCGAGGATGATGCCGGGATCGAGCGGCTCAAAGCGATGAAGACCGGGGCGCTGTTCGCCTGGTCATGCGAGGCGGGCGCGGTGGCGGCCGGGGCGGATGATGTGGCGCGCCGGCACCTGCGTGAGTTCGGCGCGGATTTCGGGCTCGCCTTCCAGATCACCGACGATATTCTCGATGAAATCGGCGATGCGGCGGAAACCGGAAAGGCGGTCGGCAAGGACACCGCGCGCGGAAAGGCGACCTTCGTCTCGCGCCACGGTCTGGACGGCGCGCGCGCGATCGCGGAGCGGCATGTGCGATTGGCGGTCGAGAACCTTGATTTCTTTGGGGAAAAGGCAGATTTATTGCGGGCCGCCGCCGAACGCTTGATCGATCGGCGCGTATGATTGTATTCAGGGCCGCGATTGGACCCGTTCGTTGAGCGAAAACAGCAAAACACCTCTCCTCGATACCGTCCGGATTCCGGCGGATATGGCGGATTTTACGCCCGAGCAGCTTAAGCAGCTTGCCGATGAGCTTCGTCAGGAAACGATCGACGCCGTGTCGATCACCGGCGGCCATCTGGGGGCCGGGCTGGGCGTTGTCGAACTGACGGTCGCTCTCCATCACGTCTTCGAGGCGCCTCGCGATCGGTTGATCTGGGATGTCAGCCACCAATGCTATCCCCACAAGATTCTGACGGGCCGCCGAGATCGCATCCGCACCCTGCGTCAGGGGGGCGGGCTTTCCGGTTTCACCCGCCGCGTCGAAAGTGAGTACGATCCGTTCGGTGCCGCGCACAGTTCGACCTCGATCTCGGCCGGGCTGGGCATGGCCGTGGCGCGGGACCTGGCCGGGGGCGACAACAATGTCGTCTGCGTCATCGGCGACGGTTCGATGAGCGCCGGCATGGCCTATGAGGCTATGAACAATGCGGGCTCGATGGATTCGCGACTGGTCGTTGTGCTGAACGATAACGACATGTCGATCGCCCCGGCCGTCGGCGCCATGAGCGCCTATCTCTCGCGTCTGATTTCATCCAAGAGCTACCGGTCCCTGCGCCGGGTCGCCAAGGACATGGCCCATCGGTTCCCGAAAAGCTTCGAGGAGGCGGCACGCCGGGCCGAGGAGTATGCCCGCGGCTTCGTGACCGGCGGGACATTGTTCGAGGAGATGGGCTTCTACTATATCGGCCCGATCGACGGTCACAACATCGACCATCTGCTGCCGGTTCTGAAGAATGTGCGCGACAGCAAACAGGACGCACCGGTGCTGGTGCATGTCGTCACGCAGAAAGGCCGCGGCTTCGAATCCGACAAGGGTGGCAACGAGAAATATCACGCCGTGTCGAAATTCGACGTGGTCACCGGCGCCCAGGTGAAGGCGAAATCGAACGCGCCGAGCTACACCAAGGTGTTTGGCGAGAGTTTGATCCAGGAAGCCGAGGACGACGAGAAGATCGTCGCCGTGACCGCGGCGATGCCGTCGGGCACCGGGCTGGATATTTTCGGCAAGGCGTTTCCGGATCGCTGCTTCGATGTCGGCATCGCCGAACAACATGGCGTCACGTTCGCCGCCGGCCTCGCAACGGAAGGCTTCAAGCCCTTTGTCGCGATCTATTCGACCTTCCTGCAGCGTGGTTATGACCAGGTGGTCCATGATGTGGCGATCCAGCGACTGCCGGTGCGGTTCGCGATCGACCGGGCCGGTCTGGTCGGTGCCGATGGCGCCACCCATCACGGGACCTTCGATATTGCCTATCTCGGCTGCCTGCCCGGATTCGTCCTGATGGCAGCGGCCGATGAAGCCGAACTGGTCAACATGGTCGCCACCGCGGCGGCGATTGATGACCGCCCGTCGGCGTTCCGCTATCCGCGCGGCGAAGGTGTCGGTGTCGATATGCCCGAACGGGGCCACCCGCTGGAGATCGGCAAGGGCCGGGTCCTGCGGGAAGGTACGTCCGTGGCGTTGCTGTCTTACGGCGGGCGTTTGCAGGAGTGCCTGCAGGCCGCAGACGACCTGGCTACCCACGGTTTGAGCGCGACCGTCGCCGATGCGCGATTTGCCAAACCGCTGGATACGGATCTGTTGTACCGCCTGGCACGTGAGCATGAGGTTCTGATCACGGTGGAAGAGGGATCAATCGGCGGTTTTGCCGCCCAGGTGATGACTGATCTGGCCAACGCGGGTTTGCTCGATGGCGGCCTCAAGTTCCGCCCGATGACACTGCCGGATAGCTTCATCGACCATGAAAAGCCCGAAGTTCAGTATGAACAGGCGGGTCTTACTGCCTCCGGGATTGTTGCGACGGTCCTGTGTGCTCTGGGTCGCGAAGAAGAGGCCGCCGGCGTCCGCGCCTAGCGCCCATTTATCGCGGCCTATCATGCGCTTTGGCCTCTGGACCTTCGCGCGCTCCGTGAGTATCAATCCTGCCAGCCATTAATTGAACGACCGCGTGCAGCACTGCGGCGCGCCTGCTTTGGAGAGTACGATGAGTGACCCTTTCATCATCAATGAGTTTCAGGAAGCCGTCCTGGATACGGTCCGGCGCTTCGTGGCCGATGAAATCCTGCCGGTGGCGGCGGAGCTCGACGCCAATGCGGATCCGGAAGAAAGCTTCTCCTGGGATCTCATCGAGAAGGCGGATGCGGCGGGCATCCGCACGATGACCCTGCCCGAGGAATGGGGCGGCATCGCCGCTGACTACCTCACCACCGGCATGGTTGTGGAGGAGTTGGCGAAAGGCGATATCGGCATCTCGGTCGTCATGGCCCAGACCCTGAAAATCGCCCAGATCATGATGGAGGCCTTGTCCGAGGATCAGCAGCAGCGCTTCATTCCGCGCTTCCGCGACGATCCGCGCGGGCTCCTGGCGATCGGCATCACAGAGCCCGAGAACGGCTCGAATTATTTCGTGCATGGCGACTGGTCGTTCAACACCCGTGCCGAGAAGGTCGATGGCGGCTGGAAGATCAACGGCATGAAGCATTTCGTGTCGAACTCGAACCGCGCCAATGTCTTCCTGCTGTTTGTGCAGACGGAGAAGGGCAAGGACCTGTTCAGCGGCAGCACCTGCTTCATCCTGTCGAACGAGACACCGGGCTTTTCGCTCGGGCAGGTCCACAACAAGATGGGCGAGCGTCTGGCGAACAACGCGGAGATGATTTTCCAGGATTGTTTCGTGCCCGACGCGGACGTGGTTGGTGAGGTCGGCAACGGCTTCCAGATTCTGGCCGATTTCTTCCCGGCCAGTAACGCCTATGCCGCGGCATCGGTTCTGGGCAACGCGGTGGCGACCTACGAGATGACGCTTGAATGGGCCCGCAATCGCATCCAGGGCGGCAAGCCTCTCATCGAGCATGACGGCATCCGCACCCAGCTCGCCGAGATGCACATGATGCTGGATATCGCGCGGACCTATATTCGCAAGGCCACCTGGGCTGCGGATAACCGGGACACTGTGCCCTGGGACCCCGCGCTGGGCGCTTTGCCGAAGGTCTACGCGTCCCAGATTTCCTGGCAGATCGCCACCTGGGCCATGGAAATCCATGGCGGCAGCGGCTTCATGAAGGAGATCGGGCTGGAGAAGCGCGTCCGCGATGCGGCGGCGTTCCTGCATTCGGATGGCGTTAACCGGACGCTTCTGCTCAAGGCGGCAAACAGCATCTTCTAGGGCGCTGGCCCTCGGGGCCAGTCTATTTGTCCGGTGACTTTTCCTTGCGCCAGCCGGCGGCCAGCGCCGGCAGAGCCGTGCCGATAACGATGGCCGCGGCGGCAGCGATGGCGAGAGTCAGGACAGCGGGCATCGTAAGGCTCCGGGAGCATGGGCAGTAGCTTGAATGCCATCATACCGCTCACGCCCTGATTCTGCGCGCTGAATCCTATCAATTGCGCGGGAAATACGCCTCGTGAACAGCGGGTTTGCGCAGTCCGTTCTATCCGACAACCCGGCAATGTGGTGCATCCGGCCGGAGAATTGGCGTTTTACGTCCCTTCAAATAGGGTGTTAGGCTTTTTGCGAACAGGGCCTTGGGCCCAAGAATGTTCCGATTGTGAAACACGATCGACACGCCTGGGGAGGACGCGAACATGAACACGACTAAGCTCATTGCAAGTTTTGCCGCCGTTGGAATGGGCCTGGCCATGGCCGGTCCTGCGAACGCCGTCGAGGAAATCAAGATCACGGCCGCGTCGGGCCTGCCGTCCTTTTCCGCCGGAACGGGTGAGGTCATCAATGTATTCATCCCCGAGGTCGACAAGCGGCTTGCCGCGACGGGCAATTACAAGATCGTCTGGACGACGGGCTGGGGCGGCGCGATCGCCAATCAGTTCGAACTGTTCGAGGCGATCAAGGATGGGCTGGCGGATGTCGGCTACGTCAACACGCTGTTCGAAGGCGCCAAGCTGCCGATGGAGCAGGTGACATATGTGACCCCCTTCGGCGCCGAGGATCTCGATGCCGTGTATGACGTGTTTAACGCGTTGCGCGGCAAGATCCCGGAAATGGATCAGGCCTATGAAAAGCACAATCAGTACCGCAAGGGTATCTACGGCCTGACCACTTATCACTTCCAGTCGACGTTCCCGATCATGTCGCTCAAGGACATCGACGGGCGCAAGTTCGGGGCGCCGGGCCTCGCTTCCAACTGGATCAAGAACACCGGAGCGATCGCCGTCGCCGGGTCGCTGTCCCAATACTACAACTCCCTGAAAACCGGCGTTTATGACGGCATCGTGATCTTCGAATCGGGCATTGGTCCGTTCAAGTTCTACGAGGTCGCGCCCCACATCACCAAGGTCGGGATCGGCTCGCAAATCGCCTCCAACGTAACGTTCAACAAGGACAAGTGGGATTCACTGCCCGACGAAGTCCGCGAGGTCATGAACGAGGTGTCGGCTATCTGGCAGGCCGCCGCGAAGGAGCGCGGGCGCAACGATGCGGCCAAGAGCATCAACACCGCCGTGACGAATGGTGCGACGGTCACCGAATTGCCGCGTGCCGAAGTGGTGAAACTCGCCAACGCGGTTCCCAACATCGCCAAGCAATGGGCGGCGACCATCGACGAAAAGGGCCTTCCAGGCACGAAGCTGCTGGCGACTTATATGCAGCTCTGGCGTGACCGTGGCGTCGATCATGCCCGCGCCTGGGACAAGGAATAGCAGCGGCAACCGAAAGGGCTGGGGCAGCTAACGGCGATGGCGTACCAGCCACCTCCGGCGGACGACGGCGTGGTACCACAGCGTCGTGTTTCACCCTTCGGCATGTTGACGACAGCACTTGCGGTAGCGGGATCGATCTGGATTTTCGCCATCATGGTGCTGATCAATGTCGACGTGTTCGGCAGGTACCTGTTCGGCGCGCCGGTGACGGGGGTTCCCGAGATCGTGTCCCTGTCGATCGTCGGGATCGTCTTTTTGCAACTGTCGAACACGTTGCGGGTGCGCCGCTTCATCCGCTCGGACGTCATCATCGGGCGGCTGCTCGAATTGCGCCCGCGCTTGGGACATATCCTGCAGGCGATCCACCATCTGGCCGGTCTGTTGGTGATCGGCACCATGGTCTATTTCGTCGGGCCCAACCTGGCCGAAGCCTGGATCGACAAGATCTATATCGGCGATATCGGCCATTTCACCATGGTGACCTGGCCCATTCTGGCGATCATCGTCGTGGCCGGGTCCATCACCTGCCTCCAGTTTGCCCTGCACCTCATCACGGATATTCGCATCGCGTTGGGCGCGGAGCACGAGGATATCGGGAAGTGAGCGCGCGCATATGAGCGAAGTGGAAATCGGCATTGCCGCCATCGTCCTGATGATCCTGCTGATTCAGACGGGCATGCATGTGGCGATTGTGCTCATGGGGCTGTCCTTCGTCGCGGTATGGATGATCAAGGGCAATATCAATGTGGCCGGAAGCCTGATCGCCAAGTCGGCGGAGTCGGCGATCGCTTCGTATAACTTCGGTGTCATTCCGCTGTTTGTGGTGATGGGTCTGCTGGTCTCTGTCTCCGGGATGGGGCGCGATACGTTCGATGTCGCGGGGCAGGCGTTCCGGCGTATTCGTGGTGGTCTCGGCATGGCGACGGTTGCGGCGAACGCCATTTTCGCGGCGATAAACGGCACCACTATCGCGTCCGCTTCGGTGTTTACCAAGCTCGCCGTGCCCGAGTTGATGCGGCTCGGCTACACGCCGCGCTTTTCTGTCGGCGTCGTGGCCGGCTCTTCCGTCCTGGGGATGCTGATTCCGCCGTCCCTGCTTCTGATCGTCTTCGGCATCATCGCAGAAGTGTCGATCGGCGCGCTGTTTACCGCTGGAATCATCCCGGGCCTGCTGCTCGCGGGAGCCTATGTGGTGACGATCCGGGTGCTGGTTCAGTTCTTTCCGAAATTTGTCACTCTCGATGGCCTGACCGAGGGGGCGGCCGACAATTTATTTCCGACCGGTGAGCTTTTCACCAAGATGGCGCCCGTGGCCCTGCTCATCATCATCGTGCTCGGCGGCATCTATGGCGGCGTGTTCACGCCCGTGGAGGCGGGC
>JAQCFD010000143.1 GCA_027618305.1 Pseudomonadota bacterium | reverse complement strand
TAGCCGGTCGGTGTAGCGTGTGTGGAATTCGTCGAGGGCGGTCAGCAAATCACCCTGGCGCGCGGTCCAGGTGTCGTCCGAAAGGGCCAGGGCCGTGGCGTCGTCACCCGTGACCACCGCATTTGTGGTCTCCAGCACCGCCGACATCTCGGTCTTGGTGAGATTGCGGGCCGCCGCGAAATCTCCGATTGAAAATCCCGTCGGTGATCGTTCCAGCGCGGCGGTGAACGCCGCGACGGGATCTGCGGTGTCGAGCGCGGCGAGAAAATCCAGCCGTTCCGCCCTGGCGCGGCCCCGGCGCGGCGGATGCAGGTCGATCACATGGCCGCCGCCCAACGTGAACTGCGCCGACTGATCGCGAATGACGAACCGGTCCAGCACGCAGGCGCCGACGGGCGCATCCAGCACGAGCTGGGCCAGCACCGAACTGCCCGGTGCGGCGCTTTCCGCGCCGAGGATTGCGACACGTCCCGTGACGTTTTGCGCGCCGAGATGGACATGCACCGGCGTCCAGTGACGCAGGGGTCGCTTCGCATCGGCGACCACATGCAGCCGCACATCCAGTTTGCGGAACAGGCCGAGCGCCGGGTCGGCGACGAGCCAGTCGCCGCGCTCGATATCGTCCTTGTCGAGCCCGGCGAGGTTGAGGGCGAGCCGGTCGCCGGCCTGTCCGGTCTCGGCGTCCTGATTGTTGGCGTGGATGCCGCGGACCCGCGCCTCGGTGTCGTGCCCGGCAATCCACAGCCGGTCTTCGCGGGTGACGGTTCCGGCAAATGCGGTGCCCGTGACGACGAGACCCGCACCGGCGATGGTGAAGACCCGGTCGACAGCGAGGCGGAAATGGCCGTTGCCGGCACGCGCCTCGGTCTCGGCGGCCATCTCGGCCACGCGCTGCTGCAGATCGCCGATCCCGTCGCCCGTGATCGCGGACACGGGATAGATCGGCGCGCCAGCAAGCGACGTCTCCCCGATCAGGAGCTCGATCTCGGCCTGGACCTCTTCGACCCGCGCGGGGTCGACGCGATCGATCTTGGTCAGCGCGACCATGCCGCGGGAGATGCCGAGGATGTTGAGGATCGCCAGATGTTCGAGGGTCTGGGGCATCGGCCCGTCATCGGCGGCCACCACCAGCAGCGCACAATCGATGCCGGTGACGCCGGCGAGCATGTTGTGCACCAGGCGCTCATGACCCGGGACATCGATGAAGCCAAGCCGGGCGCCATTCTCGAGGTCGGCATAGGCAAAGCCGAGATCCAGCGTCATGCCGCGTTTTTTCTCTTCCGGCAGCCGGTCGGCGTCGATGCCGGTCAGGGCCTTCACCAGCAATGTCTTGCCGTGATCGATATGGCCTGCGGTGGCGACAATCATGACATCTGCAACTTCTTGAGTTGGGTGCGAAATCCGTCTTGGTCATCGAGACAGCGCAGGTCAAGCCAGAGCGCGTCGTTATGGACCCGGCCAATTACGGGGATTGGCAGGGCCCGTAAGCGCGCGGCGAGCCGCTTGAGCTGCGCGCCCTGGCCGCGTGATGCGACGGGACGGATCACCAGGGCGGCGCTGTCCAGGCTTTCGACCGGCAGGGCGCCGGAGCCGATCTGGCCGGCGCAGTCCTCGACCGACACCGTGCAGGAATCCCCCACGGCCGCGCGCAGATCTTCGATCAGTGAGTCGGCCTGCGCGCGGATGTCGGCCGGCTTGCGGGCCAGCAGGCGCAGGGTGGGCAGGCGTTCGTCCAGCCGGTCCGGGTCGCGATAGAGGCCGAGCGTCGCGGCGAGCGCGGCGAGTGTGGCCTTGTCGCAGCGCAGCGCGCGCTTCAGCGGGTTCTTTTTGAGCCTGGCGATCAGGTCGGCCCGGCCGACGATCAGCCCGGCCTGCGGGCCGCCCAGCAGCTTGTCCCCGGAAAAAGTGATGATGTCGGCGCCCGCCGCGAGGGTCTCGCGCGGGGTGGGCTCATGGGGCAGGCCCCAGCGTTCCAGACCGACCAGCGCGCCCGCGCCCAGATCGACGGCGAAGGGGATGTCGCGGGCGTGCGCGATGGCGGCCAGCTGGTCCTCGGGGACGTCGGCGGTGAAGCCCTGGACGACGTAGTTCGATGTATGGACCTTCATCACCAGCGCCGTCCGGTCGCTGATGGCACCCTCGAAGTCACGGGCATGGGTGCGGTTGGTAGTCCCGACTTCGACCAGCTTCGCACCGGCCCGGGCCATGATGTCCGGAATCCGGAACGCGCCGCCGATCTCCACCAGCTCGCCACGCGAGACCGGCACTTCCTTGCGTAGCGCCAACGCGTTGAGCAGCAACAGCACGGCGCCGGCATTGTTGTTCACCACGGTCGCGGCTTCCGCGCCCGTCAGCTCGCACAGCAGTTCCTCGACATGCACGTCCCGGTCGCCGCGCTTCCCCGATTCCAGGTCATACTCCAGGTTGCTGGCGCCCCGGGCGGCGTCCGCCATCGCCATGATCGCCGCCTCGGCCAGCGGTGCGCGCCCCAGATTGGTGTGCAGGACCGTGCCCGTCAGGTTGAACACCCGGCGCAGGCCCGGGGCCGCCTCGCGTTCGAGCCGCGCCGCGGCGGTCTGCGCAAAGGCATCTTCCGCCAGATCGACCGCATCGCCGGCGGCGAGCGCCGCACGGGCCGTGTCGAGGGCCGCGCGCAACGCCGCGACGGTGGCGCTGCGACCGTGGGACTCAGCCAGCGCGATTGCCGCGGGCGCCTGCAACAGGCGGTCGAGTGAGGGGATCGTGGAGAAGTCGGGTTTCTGGTCGGCCATGGGGCGTGATTGTTCCGTTCGCGGCGGCTTCGATCAAGACTGATATACTCTCCTCGGCGATCAACACCTGTGATTATCTGCCATGGCCATTGTTTCTGGTGGACCCTATGGCTACGAGTTCAACCGATCCGTGGTCATCCGAATGACCACATCGGAAAAAATCATCACCGCACGCGATCGGTTGTAGGAACTTCAGATGAAAGATTGGGGAGGAATAGCGGCCGGTCTCGGCACGGTCGTCTGCGTCGTCGTGATGCTGATCGCCGGTCGGCTGGGTGCGACCACCGACGCGCTGACCATCTACGATCTTGCGGGGCTGCGCATGGGCGTGGCGGTGATTTTGGCGATCCCGCTGCTGGTGCGTTACTTCCCCTGGCGGGTGCGGCTGCGCGACCACGCGATCGTCGCCTTCTTCGGCGGCGCCCCTTTCATCCTGATGCTGTTTGGCGGCATGACCTTTGCGCCCGTGGGCCACGCGTCGGTCGTGATGTATGGCGCGCTGCCGATCTTCGCCGCGCTCGTCGCCTGGGCCTGGGTCGGGGACCGGCCGGGCCGCTGGCAGTGGGCCGGGATTTTCGCGATCGTTGCCGGGGTGGGCGCGGTCGGTTGGGAGGCGCTGTCCGGCGGCGGCGAGCCCGGCCAGTGGCGCGGGCATCTGCTGTTCCTGGGTGCGGCACTCTCGGTGGCCGTCTGGTATGGCGGGATGCGCGCCGCGCGCCTCAGCGTGATGCAGTCGCTTGCCGCGCTGCTGATCGGAAACGCGATTTTGTATGTCCCGATCTGGCTGTTGTTTCTGCCCTCGACCCTGTTCACCGCGCCGTTCAACGACATCGTCATGCAGTCGATGGTGCATGGGGTGTTCGGGGCGTTCCTGTGCGTCTTCGGTCATGCCTATGCGGTCCGGACCATCGGCCCGACCCGCCAGGCCGCGGTGGGATCCCTGGTCCCGCCGCTGGCGCTGGTGGCGGCCATTCCGACCCTGGGAGAGGTTCCCACGGCACTGAATATCGTCGGCGCGGTCGTCGTCACCATCGGCATTCTCGCGACCGTCTTCCTGCAGCCGCGCCCGGCACGCGTGGTCCCCCGCGGGCAAACATGAGATGGCCACCTCTGTCTGACGGGCCAGGAATTCTGACATGGTAAAACTTTCCGTTCTCGACCAATCCCCCATTCGGCTGGACGGTGACGCGCGCCAGGCGCTCGAGGAAAGCATTGCGCTGGCGCAGGCGACGGAACGGTTGGGCTACACCCGTTACTGGCTGGCGGAACATCATGGCACCGCCGGTTTCGCCGGGTCCTCGCCCGAGATCATGATCACGCGCGTGGCCGCCGCGACCAGCAAGATCCGGGTCGGCTCGGGCGGGGTGATGCTCAGCCATTACTCACCGCTCAAGGTGGCGGAGAATTTCAAGCTCCTGGAGAATCTGTATCCGGGCCGGATCGATCTGGGTATCGGTCGCGCGCCGGGCAGCGACGGGGTCACAGCGGCCGCGCTGGCCTATGGCAACGAGATCGGGATCGAATATTTTCCGACCAAGATCGCCGACATGGTCGCGTTTCTCGCCGACGAACCGCCGGTGACGAAGCCGTTCAAGGATGTGCGGGCCACACCCGCGGTCGCGCAGACGCCGGAGGTGTGGCTGCTCGGCTCAAGCGATCAGAGCGCGGCCTACGCGGCCCATTTCGGTTTGGCGTACTCGTTTGCCCACTTCATCGCGCCCCAGGTCATCACGCCGGTGCTGAACTACTATCGCGACAAGTTCGAGCCTTCCGCGGCCCAGGCCGCACCACGGGCCAATGCCGCCATATTCGTGATCTGCGCCGACACCCAGGAAGAGGCGGATTACCTGGCGGCCAGCCGGGATTTGTGGCGCCTGAGGCTGAATCAAGGCCAGCACCTGCCTTATGCCCATCCGGACGAAGCGTTGGCTTATGACTACACAGCGCAGGATCTGCGGGTCATTGAGGCGAACAAGGCCAACCGGTTTGCCGGGACGCCGGACAGTTTGCGTGAACAACTTGGCGTGTTCGCTTCAGATAACGGGCTGGATGAGCTTGTAATTCTGACCATCACGCATGACTTCGAGACACGGCTGCGGTCCTATGAACTGCTGGCTGAAGCGTTTGGTCTCAGCCGCCGGGTAGAAGCGACATAGCGTGGTTCTCCCATGGTGACGGCGCTGACACACACAGGATACTGAAACATGAATAACCTGGATTTAGAGGGGCGGGGTGCTGTCGTGACGGGGTCGACCAGCGGTATCGGGCTCGACATTGCGCGCGCACTTGCGGCGGCCGGCGCCAATGTGATGCTCAACGGGTTCGGCGATCGCGATGACATCGAGGCGATCCGGCGCGCGCTTGCAGACGAGAACGGCATCACGGTCGGCTATTCGGGGGCCGATCTGTCGGACGGGGACGCGGCGACGGGACTGATCGCCGAGGCCGAAGCGGCCATCGGCACGGTCGACATCCTGGTGAACAATGCCGGGATCCAGCATGTCGCGCCGGTCGATGAATTTGCCGCGGCGAAGTGGGAGGCGATCATCGCGATCAACCTCTCGTCGGCCTTCTACACGACCGCGGCGGCGTTGCCAGGAATGAAGGCCCGGGAATTCGGCCGGGTCGTGAACATCGCGTCGGCCCACGGGCTCGTCGCGTCGCCCTTCAAATCTGCCTATGTCGCGGCCAAGCACGGCCTGGTGGGGCTGACCAAGACCGTGGCGCTGGAGGTGGCGCAGACCCCCATCACCTGCAACGCCATCTGTCCGGGTTTCGTCCAGACCCCGCTCGTGGATGGCCAGATCGACGACCAGGCCAAGGCGCACGGGCTGTCGCGCGATGACGTGATCCGCGACATCATTCTCGAATCCCAGCCGAGCAAGCGTTTCGTCGAGAGTGCGCATATCAGCGATCTGGCTCTGTTCCTGTGCGGGCCTGCGGGCGGATCGATCACCGGCGCCGCGCTTTCCATCGATGGCGGCTGGACGGCGCGATGAGCGCCGCCAAAGCTGGCCGCGGCACCGGCCCGGCGAAGCAAATCAACCTTGCGCTGCAGGGCGGCGGGGCCCACGGGGCCTACACTTGGGGTGTCCTCGACCGGCTGCTTGAGGAACCGCGCATCGAGATCGATGCGATCAGCGGCACCAGCGCCGGCGCGATGAACGCCGTCGTTCTCGCCGCGGGTCTGTCCGATGATGGCGCACAGGGCGCGCGTTCTCACCTGGACCAACTTTGGCGGCGTGTGGCCGACCTCGATCGGCTCAGTCCGATCCAGCGAAATCTTTGGGACTGGATGGGCGGCGGGTTTCGGTTGGATAATTCGCCCGGCCTGGCCTTTGTCGAGACCCTGACGCGGACCTTCTCGCCCTACCAGGTCAACCCTCTCAACCTGAATCCGCTGCGCGGCTTGATCGAGGATATGGTCGATTTCGATCTGGTCCGCTATGCGAGCCGGGTGAAGCTTTTCATCTCGGCGACCAATGTGAGCACCGGCCGTGCACGGATCTTCGAGAATCGGGAAATCACCACCGAGGTGCTGCTCGCGTCCACCTGCCTGCCCCATGTTTTCCAGGCCGTGGAGATTGAGGGCGAGCATTACTGGGATGGCGGCTATATGGGCAATCCCGCGATCTTCCCGCTGATCTACGGATCGGATACGCGCGACGTCGTCATCGTTCAGATCAATCCCCTGGAGCGAAAAGGAGTGCCGAAAACCGCGCGCGACATTCAGGACCGGGTGAACGAAATCAGCTTCAATGCGAGCCTCATCCACGAAATGCGGGCGATACATTTCGTGACGCGGTTAATCCATTCGGGCGCGCTGGACGAGGCGTTGTACAAGCGCATGCTGATTCACATGATCGAGTCAGAAGACACGCTGGAGGCGTTCGGTGCGTCGTCCAAGATGAATGCCGACTGGGGGTTCCTGTGTACCCTCAAGGAAATCGGTCGAAACGCCGCCGACAGCTGGCTCGACGCCAATTTCGACAAGCTCGGCGAAGAATCGTCGATCGACGTGGCTGCTACGTTTCTCTAGGGCGGCGTCAGGTCCGGCCGGCGCGCGTCAGTCCGCCCCGACGTTGAATTTCATCGAGGTGTGCGCCTCGATCGCGTCACGCACATCCGCGCCGTATTTGGCCGCAACCTGGTCGCCGACGGTCTTCGCGTAGCCGATGTCGTTTTGGTTGCCGCCCAGGATAATCACCAGCAACAGCGCGTCGTCATCGCCGACGTTGCGGAAGGCCCGGGTCACGCCCAGGGGCACGTCGACCATGTCGAACTGCTCAAGCACCTCGGCATATTCGCCTTCGTCTCCCCAGCTGATCTCGAACCGCCCCCTCAGGCAGAAGAAGATTTCGTGGGTCTCCATATGCGCATGGAGCATCGGGCCGTCGCCGGGTGGGCATTCGGCAATCGACAGGGACAGGCCGTCGGGCCCCTTGGCGGCGGTGAACTGATGGGACCCGGCTGCACTTGCGGGTGCGAGCAGCGTGTAGAGCGTCTTTGCCGTCAGCATCTCGTAGGCTTCGCTCGGAATGCCAAGGGACGCATAGTTCCCCTGTTTGGGTTGCAGTTCGTTGAACCGCACGATGTGCTCGGCCATGCCGCCGGGGCCAATGTCGATGGTTTTCATGATGTCTCCCTCTCGGATGTTACTTCACCACGGGTTTCTGGCGGTTTTCAACGTCCGACAGCCGTTCCGTATGCGCTTGCTTAACCTTTTGTCCCCACAATAGCCCACGCACAGCGCAGCCATGCGCCCGCAGATCGGGCGTATGGGTCGACTCCAGGAAGGAACGAGGCGCCGAGATGTTTTTACGAACCACCCTGACAGGCGTGGCCTTGTCGGTAGTTGCTCTGGCCCCATGGGCCGCGTCCCACGCGGGCGAACCCCGCGCGGCTCAGCCCCAAACGGCCCAGCCCTTGCGCCTGTCCGTGACAAGCGGATTGCCGGCAAATCACGCCGTGCCTGAAATTGTCAGGGCTCACTTTCAGGCGGAAATTACCCGCCGGGTGGTCGACGCGGATGCCGGCGAGATCGTCTGGGACGAAATGCACGCGGGCACCCTGGCCCGCCTGGGTGGCGTGCTGGAAGCCGTGGAGGATGATCTGGCGCTGTTCGGGGTCGTGGCGGTCAATCATGAGATCCGCCGTTTGCCAATGCAAAACCTGACCTTCCAGATGCCCTTTACGACCGAAGATTGCGTGATTGTTGGCGCGGCCTATCAGGCGGTACACCGCAATCTGGACGGCATGACCGACGCCCTGTCGGCGGCGCGCCAGACCTTCCTGTCTGGCATCGCGAGCGATGGATATAATTTCGTCTCGCTGCAGGCGATCCGCAATGCCGCCGAAGTGCGGGGCCTGAAGATGGGCATGGTCGACCGTCTTGAGGACTGGATCGGCGGCGTGCAGGGCATTCCGCAACGCCTGCCCGACAATACAATGGGCGCGCGCATGAAAGCCGGTGCGTTGGGTGGCGCCGTTCTGCCGACCTCCGAGATCGGTCGGCTTGGCCTGAAGCGCGATGCCGATCACTACACGAGAACCGGGCTGGGTTCACAGGTGCCGTTCGTGTTGACCGTCAACACCCGCGCCCTGCAGGCATTGCCGGAGGCGGTGCGGACCGCCATCGAAGAGACACGCGCGACATTCACCCACACCGCCGCGCGGGCCTATTGCGAGGCCGGTGCCGAAGCGCTTTTGGACCTTAAGGCCCAGGGCGTGCGGACGACCAAATTGCTCAAGACACGCCGGTTTCAGTGGGCCGACAGTCTGCCGCCGCTGGCCCAGCAATGGGCTGCCGT
>JAQCFD010000142.1 GCA_027618305.1 Pseudomonadota bacterium | reverse complement strand
AGCCGGCCGGAATCTCCCGTTCGATGAAGGCGGCGCGCTCGACCGGGTCGGCATGCACGCGCCCGAGGATCTGCTCGCTGTT
The DNA here is from genome assembly GCA_027618305.1 of Pseudomonadota bacterium. GTDB lineage: Bacteria > Pseudomonadota > Alphaproteobacteria > UBA6615 > UBA6615 > UBA8079. The sequence goes on along the minus strand of JAQCFD010000142.1, from coordinate 8,524 downwards.
GATCCGCCCGGGTATGATGCAGTTCACGGTGATGGCGTCACGCCCCAGCGCGCGGGACAGGCCCTTGGCCCAGAGATGCGTCGCGGCCTTGCCCGTGAGCGCGGCGTTGAGGCCGCCGACCTCCATGCCCCCGGTGATATTCACGATCCGGCCCCATTGGTTGGCCTGAATGGCCGGGATCAACGCGATCGTCAGACGGCGCGCGGCGTGAAAACTGAGATCGAACGCCCCGGTCCATAATTCATCGGGCGCATCCCATTGGGTGCCCAGCGACTGGCCGGCATTGTTGACCACGACATCGACCCGGCCGAACCGCTCCAGCGCCCGGGCGGCGATCTCGCCGGGGCCTTCGGCGGTGCCGAGGTCTGCGGTCATCACGATGGGGCGCGGGGCACCGGTCTCGGCGACCTCGTCGGCCAGCTCTTCCAGCAAGTTTGTGCGCCGTGCCACCGCGATGGTCTGGGCCCCTTCCTGGGCCAGGGTCTTGACCACCCCACGTCCGACGCCGGCGCTGAGGCTCGCTAACCGAAGCTTTGCACCAGGCTGCCGGCCACGAGGTACCAGCCGTCGACCAGCACGAAGAAGATCAGCTTGAACGGCAGCGATATCATGATCGGTGGCAGCATCATCATGCCCATCGACATCAGCACCGACGCGACCACCATGTCGATGATGACGAAGGGCACGAACAGCAGGAAGCCGATCTCGAACGCACGGCGCAGTTCCGAGATCATGAAGGCCGGGATCAGCGCGCGCAGCGGCGTGGCCTCGGGGGTATCGACGGTCTCAAGCTCGGCCATGTCCATGAACAGGCGCAGATCCTGCTGGCGGACATGCTGCAGCATGAAGTCCTTGATTGGCGCCATCGTCCGTTCGAAGGCCTCGACCTCGGTGATTTCCTCGGCGATCAGCGGCTGGATGCCCTGTTCGTAGGCGGTCTCCAGGGTCGGCGCCATGACGAAGGCCGTGAGGAACAGCGCCAGGCTGACCAGCACCGTGTTCGGCGGGGTCTGCTGGGTGCCGATGGCCGAACGCAGGAAGGCCAGCACCACCACGATCCGGGTGAAGCTGGTCACCATCACGATGATCGACGGGGCCAGCGACAGGACGGTCAGAATGGCAATAAACTGCACGACGCGCGCGGTCGTGGAGCCGCCATCGCCGAAATCCAGGTTGAAATTCTGGGCCTCGGCGACACCGATCGAACCCATGAGGCCGATCAAAAGCGTGGCGAGGGCGACCGCGAGACGGGCCGTCGACGGACGCCCGATCACGGGGTGACGGACCACGGGGCGCCCGTTTACGTTGCGCCCGTTCACGAGGCGCTCCCGGCGTTGTTCTCCGCCGCGTTTAACTGCGCGGCGAAGTTTGCGCCGGACTCGATACCGGTTTCGATCACCATTTCGCTGGTCGGCCCGAGCAGCAGCAGATGTTCGACACCATCGCGGCGGATCAGGACGAGGCGGCGTTTCGCATCAATATGCGAGGCCTCGACCACCCCGATCCGGCCCTTGGCCGCGCCGAGCGAGACCCGGCCGGCGCCGTAGCGGCGCAGGATCCAGGCCAGTGCCACGATCAGGCCGAGGACGACGACCAGCGCAAGGACAAAACGCAATCCGGAAACCAGATCCATAACCAACAAAACCTTCGGGATGGGACCCCGATCAGAAACTCAGGGGTAAAAAAATCAGGAGGCGGCTAGGCGTCGTCTTCCGGCGTTGCGTTCGGGTCCGGAATGGAGATGCCCGCGCTGTGGTCGGTGCGCGTTGTGGCGGATTCCGTGAGCGCGAGTTGGGCGGCGACATCTGCCTGCTCGGCCTCGATTTCGGCGCGAATCTGGTTGAGTTGGCTCAGGAGCGTCTCGAGCTGTTCGCGGACCTTGGGGATGTCGGCGCGGGGCAGTTCGACGGCCGACTTGCAGGTCTCGGCGACTTGCAGATTGAAGGTTTCGAGATCGATGTCCTTCCCGTCACGCATGGCGGCGCGGATATCGTCGAGGGAGTTTGTGGCGGTGTCGAGGTCCTCACGGACCGCTTCGAGTGTGGGCATCGTCTAGGACTCCTGGTCGTTTGGGGAATGGATAAGGCCTGCGCCGCGCGCAATCCGCCGGATGCCGGACCGCAGGGCGGCACGGTGTTCGACATGGCCGTGCCCGGCATAGCCCTGCATGACGATACAGGGGGCGGGACGGGGCATGACGCCCGGTTGCGCGATAGGGGTGGCAGGCACGCGTGCTTCTCGTTGCGTTGTTGAGCGGCCTTCTGCCGCACGCACGGATGATCGCGGATTATGCTTAAGGAGAGGTTAAGGATGCCGAAGGGGCCCGGCAGAGCAGTCGTTACTCGGCGGGGCCGTCAATCGGTTTGGCGGCCGGCGCGTCTGGCGTCGCGTCCGCGGTTTCCGGTGGCGTGTCGTTTGGTGTATCGGCACCTTCAGCGGCCTTTTCGGCCTTGATGCGCTCATAGACCTCGTGGCGATAGACCGAGACGTCCTCGGGGAAGGTCAGGCCGAGCTTGATCGACTTGCCGCGCACATCGACGACGGTTACTTCGATGTCGTCGTTGATGATGATCGAGTCACCGATTTTGCGCGTTAGATAGAGCATATCCCCAACCGGCGTCCCGTTGCGGCCGGTCCTTCTTGACCGACGCGGTGCCGCCGCACCTCCCTGCGATTCGGTTCAGCTTATACCGCTTTACCTTTTCTTAACAGCACACCGTGATACTGGCCGAAATCGATAAAGTTTTCGGCAAATTTGCCTTTGTTTGCGTGTTCGGTATTGCCTGCCCGGCGCGCAATGTCCGCGGGACTGCCTATGGATTTCAATAATCTTCCCATTCTGCAGATGATGACCAAGAAGATGTCCTGGTTGTCGCATCGCACCGAGGTCATCTCCCAGAACGTCGCCCATGGCGACACGCCCGGATTCAAGGCCAAGGACCTGAAGCAGGTGAGCTTTCAGGACCTGGTGCGCAAGGAAGGGCACCAGAACGGGTTCCCGCCGCGCCGTACCCATGGGACCCATCTGGTCGGTATGGACGCGCGCACACCGTTTGCGACCGAGGCCTCACCGGACGCCTATGAAACCACGCTCGACAAGAACGATGTCAGCATCGAGCAGCAATTGACCAAGCTGGGCGAGACCCAGATGGATTACCAGACCACGCTCAATCTCTACAGCAAGCATCTCGATTTGCTCCGCATGGCGCTCAGCCGGCCGGGCCGTTAGCCGCATGGCCATCACGTCGGGGCCCATGGCCATCACATCGGGAATGAGGAACATCGCCCATGTCTGATCTCAACAAGGCCATGCACATCGCCGCATCGGGCATGCTTGCCCAGAATGTGCGCGTACGCGTGATCTCCCAGAACATCGCCAATGTCGACAGTCTCGCCACCGGCCCCAACCAGCTGCCCTATCAACGCCAGACGGTGAGTTTCCGCAACGTGTTCGACCGGGAACTGGGCACGAGCAAGGTCGCGGTTCAGGACATCGGCGTCGACAATTCGTCGTTCAGCCGGCGTTTCGAGCCGGGCCATCCCGCCGCGGACGAGACGGGCTATGTGCTGCTGCCGAACGTCAAGACGATGATCGAGATGGTCGATCTTCGCGCCGCACAGCGCAGCTATCAGGCCAACCTCCGGGTGGTCGACGTGGCCCGCACCATGGTCTCACGCACTCTGGAGCTTCTGAAGTAACAACGAATAATCCCTTTCCGTTCAACCACTAGCCGGCGAACCCTTGCCACGGGAGTTCTCGCATGACTGCCAACCTCACAAGCGCCATTGGCGCCTATACAAATGCCGCACGCGGCGGCGCCGGGATCGAACCCCGGCCTCAGGAAGCGGGTCAGAGTTTTGCCGACCTGGTTCAGTCTGCCGGCGAAAGCGCGCTGCAATCCGGTCTGCGCGCCGAGGCGGTGACCCTCGAAGCCATTGATGGCAGCGCTGAAGTCTCGGAGGTGGTGACCGCCATCGCCGATGCCGAAATCGCGCTGCAGACTGTCGTCGCGATGCGCGATCAGGTCGTTGCGGCCTATCAGGAAATCCTCCGCATGCCGATCTGACGATCGGTTCAAGTCCCCATAAATTTTGGACCCCATCACCGGCAGAAGGCTAACCGATGGATACCGCCGCTGTTCTCGACGTTTCGCGTGAAGCCGTCATCGTGCTTCTGAAATTGTCGGCCCCGCTGATGATCACCGCGTTGATCGTCGGCCTGATTGTCTCGCTGTTTCAGGCGCTGACCTCGATCCAGGAAATGACGCTCGCCTTCGTACCGAAGATTCTCGTGATCTTCGTCTCGTTGCTGGTTTTCCTGCCGTTCATGATCACGACGCTGATTACGTTCACCGAAGGTCTTGCGGACCGGATCATCGGCCTTGGTTGACGGAGCGCGCGTTCATGCTTGAGCGTTTGCTGGTCCTCGACGTCTATCTGTTCATGATGATTTTTGCACGCCTCGGCAGCGCGATGATGCTGTTGCCCGGCTTTGGCGAAATCGGCGTGCCGGTGCGCGTTCGCCTGCTCCTGGCGCTGACGGTGACCTTTCTCGTCTTCCCGATTGTCTCGCCGACCATTCCCGCGACGCCGCCGGTCCTGTCGGAGCTGTTTGTGCTGCTGGGCGGAGAGATCCTGATCGGCATCGCGATCGGCGCGATTGCCCGTCTGTTGCTCTCGTTGCTGCAGGTCGGCGGCACCATCATCGCGTTCAATTCGGGCCTCGCGAGCGCCCAGCTCTTCGATCCCACGGCGGGTCAGCAGGGGGCGATCACGGGTGCGTTTCTGTCCACCATCGGCGTGACGCTTTTGTTCGTCACCAACATGCATCATGTGATGCTGATGGGGCTCGTCGACAGCTATGTGCTGTTCGTTCCCGGCCAGGGGTTTCCCGTCGGCGATTTCTCGGAGATGGCGGCGCGTGTGGTCGCGGATAGTTTCCGGCTGGGACTGCAAATCGCCCTGCCGGTGGTGGTCGTCGGCATGCTGATCTATGTCGCAATGGGCGTGATGGCCCGGCTGATGCCGCAAATCCAGGTCTTCTTCATTGCGTTGCCGGTGCAGATTCTGGTCGGGTTCTCCATTCTCTCGATCACCATCGGCGTCATGATGCTCGTGTTCCTCGATCATTTCGAGACCGTCATGGGCGGGTTCCTGCGGGCATCATAGGAAACACCGATGGCCGATCAGGATCAGGACGACGCCCAAAAAACAGAAGAGCCGACGGCCAAGCGCCTGGAGGATGCCCGCAAGAAGGGCAATGTGGTCGAGTCGCGCGAGATCACGAACTGGTTCGTGTTGTTGTCGGGAGCCATGGCGATCGGGCTCTTTCTGCCGTCGAGCGCCAGCATGATGCTCCGCGATCTGCGGCGCTTCATCGAGCGGCCCCATGACATTGCGTTCGGGCAGGAGTCCCTCGGCTTGTTGCTGACCGAGGTCGCGACGGGCGTTGCGCTGGCGATTGCGTTTCCGATGCTGTTGTTCGTGCTGGCGGCGATTGCCGCGCCGCTGGTGCAGCATGGTCTGATCTACGCCCCGGAGAAGATCAAGCCGAGTTTCGAGAAGATATCGCTGCTCAAGGGCATCAAGCGGATGTTCTCGCTGCGCTCGGTGACCGAACTGGTCAAGGGCCTGCTGAAGATCGCCCTGGTGGCCACGGTCGCGGCCGTCGTGATCTACCCGGAACGGCATGAATTGCCCCATATCCCGGTGATGGACCTGCGCACGGTCATGGAGCTTCTGTTCATGCTGGGCCTGAAAATATTCGGCGGGGTTGTGATTGTCCTGACGGCCCTGGCGCTGTTCGATTTCATGTATCAGATATTCGACCATCGCAAGAAACTGCGCATGACCCGCCAGGAAGTGCGTGACGAGGCCAAGCAGTCCGAGGGCGACCCGCACATCAAGGCAAAGTTGCGCCAGATCCGGATGGAACGGTCGCGTCAGCGCATGATGCAGGCGGTGCCGACGGCGGATGTCGTGATCACCAACCCGACCCATTTTGCCGTCGCGCTTTCCTATGATCAGGAGATGATGGCGGCTCCGAAGGTGGTGGCGAAGGGGGTGGATGCGGTCGCGTTCCGTATTCGCGAGACTGCCGAGGAGCATGGCGTGCCGATCTTCGAGAACCCGCCGCTCGCGCGTGGTATTTTCGCGGCGGTGGAGATCGACGAGTTTATCCAACCCGAGCATTTCAAGGCGGTCGCCGAGATCATCGCGTTTGTGATGGGCATCTCAAAGGTGCGACCCAAGCGGATGCGCGATGGTGATTTGACCCGTCCGGATGATGCTCTTTGAGGCGGGTGACGCTTGGCGCACGCGGATACAAAGGGCTATGAAATAACAGACGAGGGACTGTTCCCCCGGCCACATGCGGTTCGGGCAGGCCCGGCGTCGGGAGCGGTAATGGGAGCGGCGATGCCGACAGCAGAGCGCAGCACACGAAGCGCGGACTCAGGTTCGGCCGAGGACCCGGTGCTCATCGGCGCGGTGGCGGCGATCGTCGCCGTGGCGCTTGCCGGGATCGGTGTGTTCGCTTGGCTCGGCCCCACCGGCGAACAACTCGCCGTGGCAATCGGGGCAATCGTGCTGGTCACCGCGACCGGGCTTTTCGGTTTGTGGGCGATGAAACGGCGCCAGCGCCGGCTGACCCGCAACACGGCGATCTGGAGTGCGGTCGGCAACGTGCTGCCGTTCCCCTGTTGTGTGGTCGATTCGAACGGCCGCGCCGTCTTCTCGAATGCCGGCTACCAGCTGATGTTCCCCGAGTCCGATCATGCCCCCCTGGCGCGACTGGGGGAGCGGATCGGCGGGGGGCCGGAGACCTCCGAGCGGCTTGGACGTCTGACGTCGGCGGTGGCGAATAATGTGCCGATGACCGATGAGATCCAGGTGCCCGACACGGGGGACGGGATCACATGGTTGCGGATTTCCGCCTATCCGCTGGCCGATGTGCCCGGTGCTGCACTTTGGGCGGTCGAAGACATCAGCGCACGCCGGCGCATGGAGCAGACCATCCATGACGAGCAGGCGAAACTGGTCGATTTTCTCGAGCACGCGCCGATCGGCTTCTATTCGGTCGATCAGGCTGGTCGCTTCCTGTTTGTGAACAATGCTCTCGCGACCTGGCTCGGCTATACGATCGAGGAAATGCTGGCGGGGAAGATGCATCTGCATGACTTTCTGTCCGCGCGGCCATCCACGGACGTGCCGGCCCACCGCCCGAGCTCATTGGCACCGGACGAAACCGCGACGGGCGGTTATGAAGTCTCGCTGACCGGCCGCGATGGCCGGGCCATTCAGGTCTATATCGGTCAGACGGAAGTGCGCACCGGCAGCGGCGAAGTGCGCACCCGCTCGGTCGTGCGTGACCTGACGCCCGAACGCGAATGGGAGCAGGCGTTGCGCCGTTCCGAACAGCGTTTTGCCCGTTTCTTCGAAGACGCGCCCGTCGGCATTGTGTTGCTCGATGCGGAAGGCCGGGTGACGGAATCCAACCGGGCATGGCGCACGCTGGTCACGCCGGTGGATCAAAAACTGCTCGGCCGCCCGATCCGCGACTTCGTGGCGTCGGAGGATGACGGCAAAGTGACGACCTGGCTCGACCGGGTGATATCCGATGCCGATCTGACCGCGCCCATGGATGTGCGGCTGCGGACGACCAACGAGGCCGGGGTCAACCGGATTGCGACCATGTATGTCAGCCGGATGAATGACAGCCAGGGCGGTGTCTACGGTCTGATCGTGCATTTCCTCGAGACCACGGAGCAACGCACACTAGAGGCGCAGTTCGCCCAGGGTCAGAAGATGCAGGCGGTCGGACAGCTCGCCGGCGGTATCGCCCATGACTTCAATAATTTACTGACGGCGATGATCGGTTTTTGTGACCTGTTGCTGCTGCGCCATAGCCCCGGCGACCAGTCGTTCGGCGACATCATGCAGATCAAGCAGAATGCCAATCGTGCGGCCCGGCTGGTCCGTCAATTGCTGGCCTTTTCGCGCCAGCAAACCCTGCAACCCCGTGTTCTGTCGATGACCGATGTGCTGGGTGATCTGGCTAACCTTTTGCGCCGGCTGATCGGCGCCAATATCCGGCTGAACATGGTGCATGGCCGAGACTTGTCGCTGGTCCGCGCCGATCAGGGGCAGGTCGAGCAGGTCATCATCAACCTGGCGGTGAATGCGCGCGACGCGATGATCGAGGGCGGCGAGCTCACCATTGAAACGGGCAACCAGACGTTCATCACCAGCCAGCGCCGGGGGGGTGAGACGATCCTGCCGGGCGACTATGTGGTGGTCAGGGTTGCGGATAGCGGGATCGGCATCCCGAAAGAGAATCTCGAGCATATTTTCGAGCCGTTCTTCACCACCAAGGAAGTCGGCGCCGGGACCGGGCTGGGGCTGTCCACCGTTTATGGCATCGTCAAGCAGACCGGCGGATATGTGCTGGTGGATTCCGGTACCGGCGCGGGGACGTCCTTCACGATCTATTTGCCCGCGCATGCGCCGGAAGCCGTTGCAGTGG
>JAQCFD010000141.1 GCA_027618305.1 Pseudomonadota bacterium | reverse complement strand
ACGAGCACGCCCGCGCCATCATCGGGGGCATGCGCGCAAAGCCAGGCGAGTCCGCCAGAAAAACCGGCCGTGACCGGCGTTGGAACTCCGGTTAGGTGGCCAACCCATTCCATCAGCGTTGCAACACGCGCCGACGGGGTATCCGGATTAACGTGGCCGACAGGTTCCACGTGATGAATTCCGGCCAGCGCCGCGCCCAGATCGCGCAACAACGCCATATTATCGGCGCGGCCGATCAGTCCATCCCGGCGCGCATCTCCCGCGCACAAACGCGAAACAAAGAACGGTGTATCGCCGCCCCGCCACCAAAGCGGCTCGGCGACGGGTATGCCCGCAACAAACACATCTCGAAGAATGTCGAACTCGTCGGCCTTCGAAATGCTCTCAGGCAGGGACACCGCGGGTCCGGCACGCAACACATAGCTTTGTGGTGCCCCGGCAACGTCGAGATCGATCCGCCAATTATGCTGAACCGCGCCGCCCGGCAGCAGACCGGATTCGGTGATACTGGTATCCGCGGCGCCGAGCCGGTCGCCAAACCAGCTTGCAAGCTGGTCGACCGGCATCGGCAATGCCGGCGCGGGCCTGCTGTTCAGGCCGTCGGGCACTAATCCCAGCTCCAGAAGTCCATGCCTTCGTTCAGCAGGTGGCGTGCAACCACCATCTTGTGGACCTCGGACGCGCCATCGACCAGCTTAGCCTGAGGCGCATAGCGATACATCCACTCGAGCGGCAGATCCTTGGAATAACCCCGCGCGCCATTGAGCTGAATGGCGGTGGCGATCGTCTTGTGCAGGATATCCGAGACCCAGATCTTGGCCATCGAGACTTCCTTGCGGGCCTGATCGCCGGTGTCGAGCTTGGCGGCCGCGCGCATGGTCAAAAGCCGGCCGATCTCGATGTCCATCACCGCATCGGCGAGCATCCACTGGACGCCTTCATGATCGGCCAGCTTCGAGCCGAAATTCTCCCGCGTCTTGACATAGTCGAGGCACTCTTCCACGGCGCGTTTAGACATGCCCAACCAGCGCATGCAATGGGTCAAACGGGCAGTGCCCAGGCGTATCTGCACCGACTTCATGCCCTCACCGACTTCCATCAGTCGGTTCTCGTCGTCGATCTCCAACCCGTCGAACACCACCTCGCAGTGCCCGCCATGCTCTTCGGGACCCATGATCGGGATGCGCCGCACGATGTGCCAACCCGGCTGGTCCTTGTGGAACAGAAAGGTCGTCAACGCGCCGCGCGTATCGTCGGACGTGCGTGCCAGCAGGATGAAATGCTCGGCGCCCTGCGCACCGGTGATGAACCATTTCCGCCCGCTGATCACCCACTTGCCGTTGCCGCTCAGCTCGGCCCGGGTCAGCATCATCGTCGGATCGGAACCCGACCCCGGTGCGGGTTCCGTCATGACGATCGACGAGCGGATATCGCCGTCAATGATCGGCTGGAGCCAGCGGTCCTTCTGATCCTCCCGCGCGACCCGGTCGAGCAGGATCATGTTGCCGTCGTCGGGTGCCGCACAGTTGAACACCACCGGTCCGAACAGCGAGCGCGCCGCTTCTTCGTAGAAAGTGGCCATGCCGACGGTGTTGAGGCCCAGGCCACCGCGTGATTGCGGCATTTGCGGGGCCCACAGGCCGGCCGCCTTGGCTTTCGTGCGCAGCGCCTGCAGCGGTGCCTCGCCGATATTCTCATGGGCATCGAAACTCGTCCGGTCCGCTTCGACGGGCATGATTTCGTCGGCGACGAAAGTTTTGACGCGCTGACGCAGGTCCTCAAGTTCTTTGGGCAGTGAGAAATCCAAAATTCTATCTCCTGTATCTCTGGTGTCAGCGCCTAGAGCGTCGACAGTGTCAGGCCGCCATCGATGCCTATGACCGACCCGGTAATATAGGCGCCCGCCGGGCCCGCGAGCAGCAGCAATGCGCCGTCGAGATCGGCCGGATCGCCAAACCGTTCCAGGGCCACGCGTTTGCGAATTCGCAGGCCGGGTTCGCTGTCGAGGAAGGCGTCATTGAGCTCGGTGCGGATATAACCCGGCGCGATCGCGTTCACCAGAATGCCGTCGCGGGCCAGTTCCAACGCCATTGTCTCGGTCATGGTCACCAGCCCGGCTTTTGACACACCGTAGGACTGGATGCGTTTGGCGACCGTCTTCCAGCCGAGCACGGAAGCGATGTTAATGATCCGCCCGCCCTTGCCGTGGGCCACCATGTGACGGCCGATTTCACGCGCCACGAGCCACGCCCCCTTGAGGTTAGTCCCGACGACCCGGTCCCATTCCTCTTCTTCCATCTCGAGGGTGAGCGCGCGGGGCGGCACGCCGGCGTTGTTGACAAGGATGGTGATGTCGCCGAAGGCACCTTCCGCGCTGCGCACGGCCGCGGCCACGGAAGTCGCGTCGGTCACATCGAGCGCAACCGGCAGCGCCTGCCCACCTTCACCCACGATCCGCGCTGCGAGATCCGCCAGACGGTCGGTACGGCGCGCCGCGATAACCACACGCGCACCCGCCCCCGCCAGGGTCTGCGCGAAATGAGCCCCCAGGCCGCTGGACGCACCCGTCACGAAGGCCACCTTGCCCGTCAGATCAAACCGATCGCTCATAGAACTGCTCCCCACCGCGAAACATTGCTGTCCCCGCGTGGCGGCGGTAAGTTTGAGACACCATTCACGCCACCCGGAACATCCATCCAATGCCGACCATTCTACTGGACAAGCAGGGCGCCGTCGCCACCCTGACCCTCAATCGCCCTGAAGTTCTGAACGCACTCAATCGCGACATGGCGCTCGAACTCAACGCCGCGGTCGAGGAGCTGGCCGGTGATGATTCGGTGCGTGCCGTCATCCTGAAGGGCGCGGGCCGCGGTTTCATGGCGGGCGGCGACGTCGCCACCTTCCACGCGAATATCGATACAATCGAGGACACGATCGACGACCTCATCAACCTCTATCACAGGGGGGTCCTGGGTCTGTCCAACCTGCCGAAACCGGTCGTGGCCGCGCTGCACGGCCCCGTCGCGGGCGCGGGCGTGGGTATGGCCCTCAATGCTGATATCGGTATCGCGGCGGACAACACCGTGTTCACCATGGCCTATATCGGCATCGCCACGATCCCCGACGGCGGCTCAACCTACCTGCTGCCCCGGGTCGTCGGTCGCCGCAAGGCGCTGGAACTGGCCATGCTCAGTGAGCCGATCGATGCTGCCACCGCCCTCGATTTGGGCCTCGTCAACCGTGTCGTCCCTGCCGACGAACTTGAGGCCGAGGTCATGAAGATGGCCGAACGCTTCGCCAAGGGCCCCACCACCGCCTACGCGAACACCAAGGCATTGATCAACCGCAGCTTCGAATCCGACGATATGGCCGATCACCTCTCGGCCGAGCATGCCGCCTTCCTGCGCTGTGCGGTCAAGGACGACTTCGCGGAAGGCGTGGCGGCCTTCGTCGAGAAACGGCGCCCCGAGTTCAAGGGCGACTGACGCGGGTTTCGGTAGCATGAGCGCATTCACCCGCGACGACGCGCAACGAGTGCTCGACACGCTCATGACCCCGTGGCTCGACGAGCTGGGCATGCGCGTCGAGGAACTCACCGAGAACGGTGCGGTCGTTCGGCTGCCCTGGGACGCGCGTATTTCCCGCGATGGCGGGCTTGTCACCGGCCAGGCCTTGATGTCTTTCGCCGACGCGGCAATGGTCGTGGTGATTTCGTCCGCGATCGGCGGCTTTCAGAAGATGGCCACCATCGACATGACGACGTCTTTCCTTGCGGCGGCCTACAACACCGACATCATCGCGCGCGGCGAGGTCCTTCGGCGCGGCAAGCGTATAGTCTACGGCCGGATCGACCTGGAAAACGCCGACACGGGCGAACAGATCGCCCTCATTCAGACGACCTGGACCCTGCTCGGAAGCAGCTAGTCGACCGGCCCGTCTGCTTCGCGCCACGCGGCCATGCCGCCGGCGACGTGGCAAACATCCTCGAATCCCATATCGACCAGGGTCTTGGCCGCCAGCGCGGACCGCCCACCGCTGGCACAGAACAAGATCAGCCGATCGCCGCTTGAAAACACCGGATTGTGCGCAGCGCTCTCGGGGTCGGCATGAAATTCCAGGAATCCGCGCGGCGCATGCACCGAACCCGGGATCGTACCCTTGGCACGCTCCTCTGCCTCGCGAATGTCGATGAAGGTGTATCCCGCCTCGCCGACCAGAGCGATTGCGTCCTTGACCGCGACCGTCTCGATCACGGCATTCGCCTCCGCGATCATTTTTTTGAATCCGTGTCTCAATGTCATTGATGTCTCCTTCCAGAGCCATGCTGCCGGTTTGTGTGTTCTCAGCCGATTCCCATGATTGCCGCGGCAGTACCGCCGAGAATCTTCGTGCGCTCGGGCGCGGTCAGCTTGGTCGCGCTCTCCACGAATGCGACCGGCTCAAACTCCTGCATGTCGAAGGGATAGTCGGTTCCCATCATCACCCGATCGACCCCGACGAGGTTGACCAGATACTCCAGCTGATCGGGCCGGAACACGACCGTGTCGTAATACAACTCGCTGAGATACTCGCTCGGTGGGCGGCTAATCTTGTCACGCAGCTCCGGGCGATACTCCCAGCTATGGTCCATCCGGCCCGCATAGTAGGGGAAATACCCGCCGCCATGGGCGATGCAAATCTTGATGCCTGGATGGCGGTCGAGAACGCCCCCGAAAATCAGATGGGTGATTGCGATCTGTTCCTCGAGAGGCTGGCCGACGCAGTTATGCATGAAGAAGGGGCGCAGTCGCGCGCCATCCGTGAAACCGAACGGATGCAGGAACAACGGCACATCGAGCGCCACGGCCTCCGCATAGATCGGATCGAAACGCGCGTCGGAGAGTTCCACCCCGTCCACATTCGTCGACAGGATGAAGGCCCGGATATCGAGTTCCTTCACCGCCCGGCGCATCTCGGTCACCGACGCGGCGGCGTCCTGCATCGGCAGGGTCCCCATGGCGGCGAAACGGTCCGGGTTGCCCGCCACGAGCTTTGACACGTCATCGTTCTGGACCCGCGCAAGCTCGTTCCCCAGCTCGGGGTCGGTCCAATAATAGAACTGGATCGGCACCGGGCTGACAATCTGGATGTCGACCCGGGTGGCATCCATGTCCGCCTGGCGCGGCTTGAGGTCGATCATCTTGGGTACGAGGCTCGGGATGTTCTTGTTATCGACCGCCATCGACGACGGGTGTGCGTAGAACATGTAGGGATCCCGATCGGGTGTCAGAATTTCCGCGGGCTGGTAGTGCTTGTCCATCAGCGCCTTCGCCGATGGCGAGAAGACGTGACAGTGCATATCGATTGCGACGGTGCCATCTACGGCCATGGTTTCCCCTCCTCATGTTTCCGGTTCGCGGACCGGTTGATCGAAGCTTAGCATTGCTGGCGCATAGAAAAAGGGCGGTGGAAAATTCCACCGCCCTTTCGTTCACATGGCTGGAGCCGCGTGGCGCATCAATTCAGTGATCGCTTGAGATCCACCAGCGCCAGCGGGATCTCGGGGAAGATCATCACCAGGATCAGGACAAACAGCATCACGAGCGCGAACGGCGCCGCACCGATGAAAATATCGGCGAGCGAGATGTCCTTCTGCACCAGGGTCGACTTGATCACATAGACCGCAAGGCCCAGCGGCGGGGTCAGCAGGCCGATTTCCACCGCAATCACCGTCACAACACCGAACCAGACCAGATCGACATCGAATGGTTTCAGAACGACCAGGAAGAGCGGTACCGCGATCAACATGATCGAAACCGAATCGATGATCGTCCCGAGGATGATCAGAATGACCACATACATGATCATCAGCTGAACGAAGCTGGCGTTCATATCGCCGATGACGCGTCCGAGCTCCGTCGGAAGGCCCGAAATCCCCAGCATCCGGCTGTACATGCTGGCCGCGATAATCAGGAACAGCAGGGTCGCGGTGATATGCCCCGTCTCGACCAGCACATCCCACAGCTTTCGGACCGTGAGCTGCCTGCGCATCAGCGCGAACAGGAACGCAACGAAAGCACCCGCGGCGCCAGCCTCGGTCGGCGTGTACCAACCCATGTAGATGCCGCCGAGCACAACGATCACCAGGATGACAATCGGATAAGTTTTCGACCAGAGCTCGCGCCCCGGCATCTTTTCCTGGTCCATCTGCTGATCGAGCGCGCCTGGTTGGGCCACCATATTGGGGAAGCCATACGCCATAATCGCGATCAGAACACAGAAGGAGAAAGTCAGCAGGATTCCCGGGCCGATGCCGGCAATGAACAGATCGCCGACGGATTCTTCCGCGATCAGCGCGAAGATGATCAGCAGGATCGACGGCGGAATGAGCATCCCCAGGACCGACGAACCGGCGACGGTGCCCACCGCGAAGCGGCCCTTGTAACCGTAGCGCAGCATCTCCGGCACCGAGATACGGGTGAAGACGGTTGCCGAGGCGATCGAGACGCCGGTGATCGCGGCGAAGATCGCGTTGGCGATGACCGTGGCCATGCCAAGGCCGCCGCGCACGCGCCGCAGCGCATTCTGGGCGATGTCATATGTGTCGCGCCCCATCCCCGCCGTACTGACAAGCAAGCCCATCAATACGAACAATGGAATGACGCCAAACAGAAAGTCCGCCACGGTCTTGGCCGCCGATATCCAGAGCAGGCTGATCGCGATGTTGACGTTGCCCTTGATAATCCAGACCCCGACGAACGAGATCAGGGCGAGAACCACGGGAACGTGCATGCCGATATAGATCAGCAGCAGCATCGCGATGATGGAGACGATGCCAATTTCGAAGCCGGTCATTTGCGCAACTCCTCAACGGCAGCCACTTCGACATCGACGGCTTCCTCATGCTCAAGCGGCGGCTTGCCGAACAAGCCACGAAGATTGTCGACAACGGCCAGAAAAAACTGAATGCCGAGAAGCGTACAACCGACCACGAGCGCGAGGCGCTGGGGCCATTCTGGGAAGGTGAAAACGCCGGTATTTCCGACAAAATGGCCGCCATGATAGGCCTGCAGCCATTTCGGCCAACCACCCATGACGATGGCCACCATGAGACCGACGCCGGCCAGATGGAACAGAATCCCCATGATATTGCCGACTGCCGGCCATTTCCTGAGGATACTTCCGTAGAGCGCATCGGATCGCGTGACGCGTCCCACCTTCAATGTGTGCGCCAGCTGCAGATAAAGGATTGTGACGATCGAGATCTCAACGATTTCGGTCACGCCGCTCAATGGCGAGTTGAAGACAGATCGAAGTGTGATGTCGAGGGTGATCAACAGCATCAGGACAAAAATCCAGCCCGATGCGACGGCGTTGCTCACCAGGACGATCCAGTCGAAGAATCGACGCAGAACATCCAGAAATCCAAGTATTGCGCTCAATGGAAGTTGGGGAGCCGCCTTGCGGCGGCCCCCCTCCCTATTTCGTGAGTGAAGTCACAAACTGACGTTCGGGTAACGCCTAGTCGCGATCCCAATGACGGGCGATCGGCTGATTGGCCGCACGCATCTCGTCCATCCATGCCTTCAGGATTTCCGTGCCCGGCTGACCGGCGGCATTACGCTGTTCGGCCCACTGCTTGCCCAGCGGCGGCAAGGCCTGGGCCCAGGCGTTACGCTCGGCATCGCTTGCCACGGTCACCTTGGTGCCAAACTCGGCTTCGCAACGCGCGAGACCCGATTTTGCACCGTCGTTCACGCGCTTCACATTCTCCGTGACCCACGCTGCGGTGGACGACTGCATTGCATCCTTCACTTCCTGAGGAAGGCTGTCCCAGACGTCGGTGTTGAAGTTCAGCGAGAACCCGTTCACGCCGCCAAGGCTGGCATCGAAGGCAAAAGGCGCCGGCTCACAAAGCTTGAACGCGCCCGCGCCCTGACGCCACACGATCATGGCTTCGTAGATGCCCGTGCTCAGGCTGTTGTAGGCATCCGCGAGGTTGGTCTGCACGCCGGCAGCGCCAATCGCAAGCACCCAAGGCAGGTTCGGGCCGGCCGCACCGACCTTCAGACCCTTGACCTGATTGATGCTGGAGATCGGCTTGGCCGACCAGAGCATATAGTTGTCAACGGCACCCGTCGGCGCGAGCGGAACCTGGTTGAACTCCTGGCGCCATGTCGCGTTGTACTGCGGGAACGTGTCGACCATCTTCTGGGTCACGGAGCTCGCGAGCCCGACATCGAGGGTCGTGAACGGCGTCTTGAACGACACGTCGTAGAGTGGAACCTTATCGGCGTGGAACGCGGTCACGATGACGCCGAGGTCACCGATGCCGGTCTCGACACCTTCGAGCTCACCGCGCGGCTTGACGATCTGGCCGCTGATGCCCTTGTTCCAGTTGATCTTGTATTTGCCCGTCTTCGCCAGCGCGGCATCGACCGCAGGCATATAAGCGTCGACCAGCGAACCGATCCAGGTCGCGGGCGGCGGATAGCCGGAAATCGCCGTGAGGTTAATGGTTTCCTGCGCATTCGCCGGAACTGAAACAGCGACCGTGGCGGTTGCGGCGGCGGCAATGGCAAGCATTGTCGTTTTCGAAATTCTGTTGGGCAAGTGACCCTCCCTGTTTGCTGTTTGGT
>JAQCFD010000140.1 GCA_027618305.1 Pseudomonadota bacterium | reverse complement strand
ATCCCTATGGAGGTCAAAAGAATGATGCACTAACATTTAAAACGGACCAGACAGTGGGGGCAGGTCACGGATTCTCAGCCGTCATGACGCCGGCGCGCTACGCGGATTTTCTGCCCGACGCGCAGGCGATCGCAGCGCGCGAGCATTCGCCGCTGGCGCGCGTCCTGCTGGTTGCAATCGCACTCCTCGCCACACTTGCAATTGGCTGGGCCGCGATCGCGGAAGTCGAGAAGGTCACGACCGCGCCGGGCCGGGTCCGGCCCGATAGCCGGGTCAAGATCATCAATCACCCCGAGGGCGGCCGGATTCAGGAGATCTACGTCATCGAAGGCCAACGGGTTGCTGCGGGCGATCCGCTCGTGGAGTTCGATCCGGAGTTCCTCGACGAGGAAGTGGGCCGCCTGCACGAGGAGTGGACCACCTTCGCCGCCCAGACCGCCCGGCTCGCAGCGGAATCCGTCCGTGCGAATAATTTGATATTTCCTGCCGACCTCAGCGATGCACCCGCGAAAATTCTCGCCAACCAGCGCGCCTTGTTCGATGCGCGCCGCGCCGCGTTCGCCGCCAATCGCGGCGCCGCCGAGGACACCGCCCGACGCTTCGAAGGCGAGGTCGGGTCGTTGCGTGACCAGATCGCAACACTCAGGCAAACGGTTGAAGTCCGCGCGGACCAGGAATCCAGAACCCGGTCATCGGCGGAGCAGGGCTATTTCCCACAGCTGCGTTATCTGACCATCAAGAACGAACTGATCGAAGCCGAGGGGAAGCTGGCAAGCCGCCAGAACGACCTGGCCGCCCGTGAAGCGCAACTTTCTGAAGCGCGCGGCCGGGTCAGCCAGATCGAGGAGGATTACTTCTCCGATGTCATCGGCCAACTGGTCGAATCGCGCCAGCAGCGCGACAGCCTGGCCCGCGAGCTGTCACAGGCCACAAACCAGCAAAATCGCCTGATTGTCCGGGCGCCGGTCGACGGGATCGTGCAGAATCTGAGTGTCTCCAGCAGGCCAGTCGGTGGACAACAACGAACCATTGATGAACCTGATCCCGACCGGCGACACGCTGATCATCGAGGCGCGGGTGCCGAATAACGACATCGGCTTTATCACCATCGGCCAGGAGGCCGAGATCCGGGTCAACACGTATGATTTCGTGAAGTTCGGCACGCTTAAGGGCACCGTGTCCCAGATCGCCGCCGACGCCACCGAAGACCCCGGAGGCCAGGGCGATGTCTTCAATTATGTTGTTCTGGTGAAAACCGATCGCAGCCATCTGGGGCCCAACCCAACCGACCAACCCGTCGTACCGGGCATGCAGGTGACAGCCGACTTCAAGATCGGCGAGCGGACCATCCTCAGTTTCCTGACCGATCGGGGGGCACAGACAACCAGCACGGCACTGCGCGAACGTTAGGCCTGCAAGGCCTGTTCCGGGCGGCCTGCCGCGACGTCAGGAAAATGTGACAATCAAGGCCCGCGCGAGCATGTCCTCGGCCGCCCCCCGGACATCCGCCGCAACTTTTTCCGCCGGTTCATCGGGGAACGCCTCACGATACGCGGCGACAGCATCGGACAGACTCGTTGGTGCCGAGAACAGGGTCCACAGACCGCTGGTAATGGCGTTGAGATAGAAGACTTCCCCGGTCTCCGGTTCGACCAGAAAGACATCATCGTCCAGGGTCGTCTCGGTCACCGCCGGGTTGCGCACATACAAATTCTCGCCATCACCGGCCATGTCTCTTCATCCGTCGTTTTTGCTCGGCAGTGCCGACAGCAGCAACTCGGCTGCGGCGGCCCCGTCGCGATAGTGCAGAATATAGCCCTGACACGCGCCTGCAAGCCGGCCCATGGCCGGCACAAGCACGGCAGCGCCGACAGGCGACGTCGCTTCCTCGATCAGGGTCCGCGCGATGTCTCCGGCCGGGGCGGGCTCGAGGTGGGCATCGAACTCCAGGTCAGGATCGCGCCGGGGCAGAATCACGCAGCCGAGCGGCCGGATATCGCCGAACCCAAGCACTTCATCGTCTTCCATATGCAAATAGGCAATCGAATCATCGGTCAGATACCAGCGTGTGTCGACAAGCGCCGCCAGCTCCGGGCCGGGCGGAAGCGGTGTGCGCGCCTTGGCCGCAAGTCCCAACCCCCCCACGCGATAGGGCGCATCACTGCGCATCAGGAGGACACGATCATCGGCCAGATGACGGCAACCACGCGCGGCGAGGCGCAAGGCGAGGGTCGATTTCCCGGCCTCGGTCGGCCCCGCGAACAGGATCGCCGCACCGTCGAATTCAACAGCCGACGCGTGCAGGCTGCAAAACGCCATCTCGTGGGCCAGGATGCCGTCGATCAGCAACCCGGCCAGCGCATTCGCGGCATTGTTGACATCGGTTGCGATCGAATAGCCACCGTCCCAACTCACCGCCGCGATGCGGAAGTGCGTTTTCTCATGCTCCACATCGATATCGACGGCGGCGGCATCGACCATGTCCGCCGTCGGGCGCGTCCAGAAGGCCCAGCGCGGCAGAAAGATCAACAGCGCCTCGCGGAACGCGACGGCATCGACGCCGGGTCCGAGACGCACCAACAGATCGCGCCCGTAACCCTTGAAGGCCAGGTGGGTCTCTTGCGCAACGATGGTCGTATCTCCCGGCGTCACTCGCGCGGCGCGTGTTTCGCCAGAATGCGCTGCAACGTCCGCCGGTGCATCTTCAGGCGCCGCGCCGTCTCCGAGACATTGCGATCGCATTGTTCATACACGCGCTGGATATGCTCCCAGCGCACCCGGTCCGCCGACATCGGCCGATCCGGCGGCGGGGGCAATGTCGCGCCATCGGCCAGCAATGCCGCGGCGACCTGGTCGGCATCCGCGGGTTTGGGCAGATAATCCACCGCGCCCGCCTTCACCGCGGCAACGGCCGTGGCGATGTTGCCATATCCGGTCAGCACCACGATGCGCGCATCGGGCCGCACCCGGCGCAGGGCCTCGACCACTTCGAGCCCGCTGCCGTCATCGAGGCGCAGATCGATCACGGCATATTGCGGGGGGCGGGTTTCGACGGCACGAATCCCTTCGGCCACAGATTCCGCCACATCCGTCTGAAAGCCGCGCCGGTCCATCGCCTTTGCCAATTGCAGGCGCAGATTGATTTCATCATCGACGATCAGCAACGAAGCATCGTCGGAAATCGGCAACTCATTCACGTCCGCATCAACCATGGTTGTCGATTAACCCGTCCCCGCATCAACTTCAAGATCATGGCGCGACCATGTGATCGACACTTCCGCCCCATCCGTACGCCCCGCCGCGCGCGCATTCGAAAAACGTATCCGGGCCCCGGTCCGTTCAAGCAGGGACTGCGCGATGAAGATACCCAGCCCCAGATGCCCATGGCCCCGATTTGAGATATAGGGCTCGCCAATCCGATCGAGAACCGCCGGGGGAAATCCGGGCCCGTCGTCGCGCACCTCAACCCGGGCTTCGTTCTCGTCCCAGGAGATATCAACGGAGACACGGACGGCAGCGAATTGCATCGCGTTCTGGATCACATTGCCGAGCCCGTGCAGCAACTCGGGACTTCGCATGACCAGTGGCTCGGCGCTGTCGTCGATGCCGGCGGCGACAAGATCGAGCACGATTGCATCGTCGCGGTGACGCGCCGCAGCGGCCACCACCACATCCGAGAGCAGCGCCGTGGCGAACGGATCGTTCGGGTCCGTCACCTCGGGCGCGCGGCCCAGCTCGGCCAGAATGGCGCGACACCGATCCGCCTCGGCCTGCAATATCCGCACGTCGTCGGCATACTCGCTGTCCGGCGGAATTTCGCGGGTCAGCTCCTTGGCCGTGACCGCGATCGTCGCGAGGGGACTGCCCAATTCATGCGCCGCAGCGGCCGCCAGCCCGCCCAGCGCCGAGAGCTGTTGCTCACGCGCCAGCGCCAGCTGGATCGCCGTCAGCGCGTCGGACATGCGCCGCCCCTCACCCGCCACGCTGCCGATATAGCCCCCCAGGAATAGCGTGCCCACGACCACCGCCGTCCACAGTCCGCCGATATAGAAAACGGGCAATTGCAGTCCGTCCCCCGACCAGGGGAGCGGCAGATGATGAAAGGCCAATGCGCTCGCACAGCCGATCACCAATATGCTCAGCAGGGCCGTGGCGGTCCGGCTCAGGATCGTCGCCGAAACCGTCACGGGACCGAGGAAGAGCAACGAAAACGGGTTGCCGAGCCCGCCGGTGAGATACAGGAGCACGGCGAGCTGCAGGATATCGAAGGCCAGATAGGCTGCCGCCTCCCACTCGCTCAAGCGGCCGCGTACGGGGCGGCGGAATGTCATGGCCACGTTCAACATCACCGACGCCCCGATCGCCGCCAGGGCGGCGTCGATGGGCAGCGGCCAGTCCAGGCCGAACCGTACGATCAGCAACGCACTGAGTTGCCCGGCAATGGCGATCCAGCGAATCAGGACCAGCGTGCGCAAACGCACCTGCGCGGCAGACCGGTGGGGTCGCAAATCTGCATGTTGTTCGTCGTCGATCAACTGCCTATCTTTTCGAATGTCGGTGTGGACCATCGGGTACCCGGTCTCGCCAGTCTCCGGTTCAGGAAACCCCATGTTGCGGACGTCAGCGGTTAAAGTCGAGCATCTCACCAAGCGTTTCGGCGCGGTGACCGCCGTCGACGATATCTCGTTCGAGATTCCGCGGGGCAGCTGTGTCGGTTTGCTCGGCGGCAACGGCGCGGGAAAGACCACGACGATCGCGATGATCATGGGCCTGTTGCTGCCCAGCACCGGCACGATCCGGGTCCTGGGCGAGGACATGCTGCGCCACCGGTTCCGGGTGCTGCCACGAATCAACTTCTCCTCACCCTATATGGAGCTGCCCCACCGGCTGACCATCGCCGAGAATTTGTCGATCTATGCCGAGCTCTATGAAGTGCCCGACCCCAGGGCGCGGATCGCGGAAATCGCGGAGACCCTCGACCTCCTGCCCCTGATGTCCCGCCCGTCGGGGAAATTGTCCGCCGGCCAGAAGACCCGGGTCGGCCTCGCCAAGTCTCTGCTCAACGCACCGGAGTTTCTGGCGCTGGACGAGCCGACCGCCAGCCTGGACCCGGATACGGCGGACCGGATACGCGGCTATCTCGACCATTACCGCACGGTGTCCGGCGGCAGTATCCTGCTCGCCAGCCATAACATGGCCGAAGTGGAACGCCTGTGCGACGACGTGCTGGTGCTGCGTGCGGGCCGGATCTCGGACCGGGGATCGCCGGCCGAACTGATCGACCGGTACGGCCGCGAGACCCTCGAGGAGGTGTTTCTCGATATCGCACGCACGCCGGGCGACGAGAACGCGCGCGCCGACGAGGCCGCCCAATGAACGCGCAACCCCCGACCCCCCAGACACCCCCAACTCCCATGACAGCCACGATTTCCCGCCGCCGCGTATTCGCCATGGTGCGCCGTTACTGGTACCTGTTGCGCGGATCCTGGCCCCGGATCGTCGAGTTGATGTACTGGCCGACCATCCAGATGGTCATGTGGGGTTTCATCACGCTGCATCTGCGCGACAACTCGACCTGGGTGGCCGAAGCGGCCGGCGTGCTGCTCACCGGCGTGCTTCTTTGGGACATCCTGTTTCGCGGCCAGCTCGGCTACACTTTGGCGTTCCTGGAGGAAATGTATTCGCGAAATCTGGGTCAGCTCTTCATCAGCCCGCTCCGCCCCATCGAGATGGTGTTGGCGCTGATGGCAACCTCGCTGCTGCGCACCTTGATCGGCATCCTGCCCGCGGCCCTCCTGGCGATTCCGCTTTTCGCCTGGAACATCTTCTCGATCGGGCTGCCGCTGCTGAGCTTCTTCGCCCTGCTGCTGGTCATGGGCTGGGCCGTCGGCATGTTCGTCACCGCACTGCTGCTGCGCGTCGGGCTGGGTGGCGAAAGCCTCGCCTGGTTCATCGCCTTCCTGCTGATCCCGGTGAGCGCCGTCTACTACCCCGTCGACGTGCTGCCCGGATGGCTGCAGGTGGTCGCCTACGCCCTCCCGCCGGTCTATGTGTTCGAGGGCATGCGCGCCGTTTTGTTCGACGGCAGCTTTCGCTGGGACTATTTCCTCGCCGCCACCAGCCTGAATATTCTCTATCTGTGGCTCGGCGCAGCAGCGTTTCTGTGGAGCTTCCATACCGCCCGCGTGCGCGGGCTGCTGCTCCAGGGCGGGGAATAACCCCCATCCGGGGCCCGGGGCCCGAGGCAGCGTCAATCGGTCGGGAATTTTGCCGCCAGGTCCGGGTCGAATGCCCCGTCGAGCAGCACGAACATTACCTCGCACGCTTTGTCGCTGCGGTTGACCCAGGCGTGGTTGGTGCCGCACTGGATCACCACGTCCCCGGCCGTCAGTTCCACTTCGCCGTCGTCGATGACCATCGTGATCTCGCCCGACAGGATCAGCGCGTAGTCGATGGTCTCGGTACGGTGGCTCGCCGGGTGGTCGCCGCCGCGGCCATAGGTCGAGGCGGCCTCGTTGCCCAGCGCGCGGAAGGCCGCGCGGGCCTCCTCGACGGTGCGGTTGGCGACGTCCTCGGTCTCCGGTGCGAAATGGTTGATGCGAAACACCGACCCGTTGGGCTGGGGCATCTGGCGGCGCGGGCCCAGGGTTGGCTCTTCATGCACCTGGACGATCTTCGCCGGCGTCTCGCCGGTCCGCCACAGATCCGTGGACCAGTCGTCCGCGTTATTCGGGTTGATATGGACGAACGGCGCCGGGCCGTCCTCGATCACGACCGCCTTGCCGTTGTCGTCGTGGCCCATCACCACGCGCCGGATGGGTGTTGCCATGATCGTTTCTCCCCTGTTTTGGTCTCCGGGTGCTAGTTTGCGCCGACAACCATACGAGTACAGGCGGTGCCTGCCCATGACGAAGATATACGCCATGATCGAGAATATGCAGCGCGACGACTGGAAAGACGTGCGCGCGATCTATGGCGAGGGGCTTGCCACCGGCCTCGCCGCCTTCACGCTGTCGCCGCCGAAATGGCCCGAATGGAACCGTGACCATCTGCCGTTCGGGCGGCTCGTCGCGCGCGACGATTCAGGCAACGTGGTCGGGTGGGGCGCGTTGTCACTCGTGCCCGACACCTGAGGTGCGGCCGGGGTCGCTGAGGTCAGCGTCTATGTCTCGAAAGATTCACGCCGCGGGGGCATCGCCACCGCGCTTGTCGCGCAGCTGGTCGAAGCATCGGAAGCGGCCGGCTTCTGGACCCTGCAGGCCCAGATCCTGGACGCAAACGCCGCTTCGAAGCGCCTGTTTGACGACAGCGGGTTCCGCGTCGTCGGCCGGCGCGAACGGCTCGGCCATGTCAGCGGGGCCTGGCACGACGTGATCATGTATGAACGCCGCAGCGTGCTTACGGGCGGGCCCGGCCTGCCGACCCATTCCTGCGAGGCTTCCTGGCGGGGCTCGAGCTAGTTCGCCTTGCCGCTGACTTCCGCATCCGAAAACGTCGCCATGCCGGTGTGACAGGCGAGCGCCGCGCGCACGATCTGGATGGCCAGCGCCGCGCCGGAGCCCTCGCCCAGGCGCATCGCCAGCGCCAGCAGGGGCACCTTGTCGAGCTTCTCGCACAACGCGCGATGGGCCGGTTCCGCCGACAGATGCCCGATCATGCAATGGTCGAGCGCGTGGGGATCGATGGCGTGCAGCACCGCTGCCGCCGCCGTGCAGGTATAGCCGTCGAGCAGCACCGGCACCCCGGCCAGACGCGCCGCGATGATGGCGCCAACAATCGCGGCAATTTCATGACCTCCCAACGCGCGCAGCAGCTGCAGCGGGTCATCGAGCAGATCCCGGTTGGCCGCGACACCGGCCTCGACCGCCGCGACCTTCGCCGCCAGCGCCGCACCGGCCACGCCGGTACCCGGGCCGACCCAGTCCTGCGCGTTGCCGCCGTACAGCGCATGACAGATCGCCGCCGCCGAGGTCGTGTTGGCGATCCCCATCTCGCCCAGCGCAATCAATTCGACGCCGGCCTCGACCGACATCATGCCGTAGGCGACCGCCTTGGCGCAGTCGTCCTCCGACAGGGCCGGACCTTGCGTGAAGTCCGCCGTCGGGGTCTCGAGCGCCATCTCATAGACCCGCAGATCCGCATCCGCGATCTCGGTGAGCTGGTTGACCGCCGCCCCGCCGGCAACGAAGTTCTGCACCATCTGGGCGGTGACTTCGACTGGAAAGGCAGACACACCGCGCGCGGCCACGCCATGGTTGCCCGCGAACACCGCGACCCGGGCATGGGTTACGTTCGGCGGGTGTCGCCCCTGCCAGGCCGCGACCCATTCGGTGATCTCTTCCAGCCGGCCGAGCGCCCCGGGCGGCTTGGTCAATTCGGCCTCGCGTGCGCGGGTGGCCTCGACTGCCGCAATATCGGGGCCAGGCAATTCGCCGATCAGCTTGCGGATTTCATTGAAATCCGGGCCGCCGGTCCCGCCCGCGCCATTCCCGGCACCATTCGCGCCATTTTGTCCCGCGCCGCCGGCGCCGGTACCTGTTTCGCTCATATCGTGTGACCGCAAGTTCCGTTTCGGAAAGGAAAGCGGTTGTCCTATAAGTCGGGCATGGATGCAAATGACGAGAATGGCCGCGGGCAACTCTCCGCGCAGCTCCGCCTCGCGGTGGCGTTCCTGACGCGACTGCCGGTCGAGCATGCGACGGACGACGAAACCGCTTTTACAGAGATCGACGAGACCCGGTCCGACCTGGCCTCGGCCATGTGGTTGTTCCCGCTCGTCGGCTTCGGCATCGGCGGGGCGG
>JAQCFD010000139.1 GCA_027618305.1 Pseudomonadota bacterium | reverse complement strand
CCAGACGCTGGAATCACTGCGTCAGCCCCTGGAAAGCGGTCGCGCGGTGGTCGCCCGGGCGAATCATCATGTTGCCTATCCGGCGCGATTCCAGCTGATCGCGGCCATGAATCCCTGCCGCTGCGGGCATCTGGACGATCCGGGTCTCGCCTGCTCCCGGGCGCCACGATGCGCCAAAGACTATCAGGCGCGGCTTTCCGGGCCTCTGCTGGACAGGTTCGACCTGTTTGTCGATGTCCCGGCTGTCTCCGCGACGGATCTGGCCCTGCCGCCGCCCGCCGAAGGCAGCGCGGAAGTCGCCGCGCGGGTCGCCCGGGCGCGCGACCTGCAGGCCAAACGTTATGCCGGCACCGGCCTGCTCACCAATGCCGAGGCAGACGGCAAATTGCTCGAATCGACCGCGGCGCCAGACGCAGGCGGGGCCGATTTGTTAAAGCAGGCGGCCGAGAAACTGAAGTTGTCCGCTCGGGGGTATCATCGGGTACTACGGGTAGCCCGTACATTAGCGGATTTGGATATGGAGAATTCCGCCGATAAAGATGCGCCGATTGCCAGGCACTACATTGCGGAATCTCTTAGCTACCGTAAGGTAGTTCCCATGTAGTAGTGCTTACCATCGGTTCAGTTTCTGGCGGCCTTATTACCCAATCTGAGGCATCTCGCGGCCGACGAAGTGCAGGCCGAAACACAACATCTGGTACTTCAAAAAATCGACGACATTGGCAGAAACAATTTCGGCGGTGCAGTTCATGCGGCGCCCCGTCAATTTTAAGATGTGTCGCACTCAGAACGGCCGCACTACTTCCAGAAATATTGTTTAAAAACAATTGGTAATACCCCTTATGTAGTGCAATGTATGACCTTTGTAGAATACGCTGTGGCGCCACATCCCGGGCTCGACAATAGGTCTCGAAAACCTGAAAACGGTGCCCTGCCCGGACTGCGGACAATGGTATGATTGGTGGCGTTTCTGTCGATCTTCCCACGACACCAGAATGCGGCTCCATGTTCGCCAAATGTTCTCGTCCTCGGAACGTTCTGACGCGCGGCAAAGAAAATGTTTATCGGAGCTTCGGTACGCCTGACGCATGGTTCGCAGACGGCGAGGCGCGTCATATTCACGTCCGCCCTGGCGGCCATTCCGATATCGTGACCGACAGGCGCAAAATGGAATGTATGGCTCTGTTTCCGGCAAGGACCCGCAACAACCCGCGGGCGCGTGGTCACGACCCAGAAAAGTAATACGGTAATACCGCGACACAAAACCAACCAAATCCACCCGGCACTCCAGGGGGCCGCCATGGACAAAGTGGTCGTCGTGAATTCCGGGTCTCGTTCAACGGTCGGCGTGCGCGCAGAAACGGCAGCTAGGCCCTGCTTGCCGGGCCTTTGCTATGTACCGAGTATAGAAGTCGGCTCCGGGTCGAAACCGAGCCCTAGATGACGGCGCCGACCAAACTGCCGATCCCTGCCGTGAGGGCCATCGCGAACGCGCCCCACAGGGTCACGCGAGCGGTCGCGCGCCCCACCGGCGCGCCCCCGACCTTCGAGGAGACGGCCCCCAGCAGCGCCAGGCTCGCCAGCGATGCGACAGCGACGACCAGTATGGCCTGGTTCAAAGGCGCCAGCGCCACGGCGACCAACGGCAGCCCCGCGCCAATAGAGAATGTCGCGGCGGACGTCAGCGCGGCCTGCAGGGGGCGGGCGGCGCCTGTGTCGTGCATGCCCAGTTCATCCCGGGCATGGGCCCCGAGCGCATCATGAGCCGTGAGCTGGATGGCAACTTCCCTGGCCAACGTCGGATCCAGCCCGCGGCCCTCATAGACTTCGGCCAACTCCGCCAGCTCCTCTTCAGGCGCAGCCTCCAGCGCCAGCCGTTCGGTCTCGAGGTCCGCGCGCTCCGTATCCGACTGGGAGCTGACGGACACATACTCGCCGGCCGCCATCGCCGTCGCGCCGGCCACCAGCCCGGCAATGCCGGCAATCAGGATGGTCTCGCGGTCCGCAGACGCCGCCGCCACGCCGACGATCAGGCTCGCCGTCGAGACGATGCCGTCATTCGCCCCCAGGACAGCGGCGCGCAGCCAACCGATCCGGTGGACGTAGTGTTGTTCGTTCGTACCCCCGTGCTGGCTCATACCCTTAAACCTTTCCCGCTGCATGACCGGGGCCGCCAACTGCAAAAGTGGCCAGAGCCCGATCTTTTGAATACGCTATGCTTCGCAACGATTCAAATGGAGTGCCGGTCATGTCGGACATCTACATCGTCGGCGTCGGGATGACGCCCTTCGGCCGGTATCTCGACCGCCCGATCAAGGAGATGACCCGCGCCGTCGTGACCGACGCGCTGGCGGATGCCGGTGCGGACGTTGCCGACATCGAGGCGGCATGGTTTTCCAACGCCGCCCAGGCGATCCTCGAAGGGCAGGGGTCGATCCCCGGCGAGATCGCGCTGCGGAACATGGGCATCCAGGAGATCCCGGTCACCAACGTGGAGAATGCCTGCGCCAGCGCGTCCACCGCGCTCGACATGGCCGCGACATGGCTGGAGGCCGGGCGCGGCGGGGGGGCGCTCGCCGTGGGGGCCGAGAAGATGTTCCACGAGGACCGGGCGAAGATGTTCTCGGTGTTCGACGGCGGCTGGGATGTGCATGACGTGGCGGCCGCGACCGATCGGCTGCTGGCGCTGGGGCAGGGGGTCGCGGACCCGGACGGGGAAGAGGACACCGGCCAGCGCAGCGTGTTCATGGACGTCTATGCCGCGCTCGCGAAATTTCACATGAAATCCTTCGGCACCACCCAGGCGCAGCTTGCCGCCGTGGCGGCGAAAAACCACGCCCATTCCGCCCACAATCCGCTGTCGCAGTATCGCGAGGCCATGTCCGTCGACGAGGTGATGGCCGGCCGCAAGGTGAGTTGGCCGCTGACCCTGCCCATGTGCTCGCCGATCTCCGATGGCGCCGCCGCGGCAATCATCTGCCGCGAGGAAGAGCTCGACCGCTTCGACCGGTCCCGTGCCGTGAAGATCCACGCGACGGCGTTGCGCACCGGTTCCGATCGCGATCCTCAGGAGTTCGACCGGCACATCACCCATCTCGCGGCCCGCGATGCTTATGAGCGGGCCGGGCTGGGCCCGGACGACATGGACGTGGCCGAAGTCCACGACGCGACGGCATTCGCCGAAATCCAGCAGGTGGAAAATCTCGGTTTCTGTGACTTTGGGGAAGGGGGCGCGCTCACGGAGAGCGGCGCCACCAGCATCGGTGGCAGGATACCGGTCAACCCGTCGGGCGGGCTCGAATCCAAGGGCCACCCGGTGGGCGCCACCGGCCTCGCCCAGATCTTCGAATTGACCACCCAGCTGCGCGGGGAAGCAGGCTCACGGCAGGTGGCGGACGCGAGATTCGCGATCGCGGAGAATGGCGGCGGGTTCCACGGCATCGAGGAGGCGGTGGCCTGTGTCACGATTCTCGGCCGGGACTAGGTTCGCCTAACCCAACAGTTTGAATATCCGCAACGCGATCGGCCGCGCCGGCGCGTCCGGATCTTTAAACAAAGCGCCGAATTCGGCACAGGCCGCGCCCGCGCAAATCCCGATCATGCGAACGCCATCGGACAGGCGCGTGATGTAGCGGCTAGCCATGGAGCATCTCGGCGAGATTTCCGGCCCGCAATTTCAGGCCGGAGACGACTTCCGCCACCTGCGCGGTCGCCGCTGCTGTCTGGCCGGACAGGTTCTTGACCTCGCCCGCGACCACGGCAAACCCACGTCCCGCTTCGCCCGCACGCGCCGCCTCGATCGTGGCATTCAGGGCGAGCAAATTCGTCTGCCGGGCGATCTTGTCGATTTCAGCCGCAACCTTGCCGATATGGCTGATCTCATCCAGCAGTGCGTCGAGCTCTTTGCGAACAGGCGCGCCACGGTCTGACGTTGCGGCATCAGCGGGCGGGCGCACAGATTCTTCCACCGCGCGCCTCGCCGGCGCGGCGGGTGTCGCCTCATCGGCGGCGGCCTGCGCGGCGGCCTTCATGGTGTCTGCCAAAACCGTGTAGGCGGCAGTCCAGGCCGCGCGGACCTCCGGTGTGAAAGCCTCGCCCAACCCCTGTTCGAGGGTCCAGAGCAGCGCGCCCGCGACCGCGTCATAATGTTCGGGCCGGACCCCAAACCCCGCATGGCTCACGCCCAGCGCTTCGACCGTCGGCACGATGGTGTCGAGCTTGTCGAGAGCACCAACCGCCGTTGCGATCGTCGCCATGAGCTTCTGCTTTTGCTCCGTCATATCCTGGGGGAACATGACCCGCAGCTCGGGATCATCGTGGAACAGGCGGTCATAAAACAGGTCGGCTGCCAGATCCTTGATTTCCAGGACGGGCTTGAAGGTGGCTTGGACCAGAGATATTTGCGCAGGAGTCATCATGTGTCTTTCGGAATGAGCAACAGTGGAGGGACCATTTTCAGCGAAATTGGTTAACACATGCTGTTTGCCGCCTTACCGCCCGATTGGGTCCCGCGCGCACGCCGTCGCACGGACATGTTGCGCAGCATTTTTCCCGAATTTTGTAATATTGCGTCGCACAATAATTATTGTAAGCGTCTGTTTTGTCTGATATTTATACAATGGTGCGCTGCAATAAAATAAACTCAGGTGCGCGGAGGCCACGCCGTTATCAATCCAGACAACGGAATCAGCTATGAATACCGAAATCAGTGAAAACGAAGAGCGCATGGACGTGTTGGATGCCTCGGTGGACCTCTCCCCCAAGATGATCACCGAGATTTACCAGGAGGCCCAGCGACACCGCGCAGAGGCCGTGCATGACGGTTTTGTCCGTATGTGCGGCGCCGTTCGGCGGGCGACAGTGGCGATCTGCCGCGTGCTGTTCACCAGCGAGGCCCGGCGCCACGCCTAGGCACAGAGAAAAACACACTCGAAACAAGTACGGAGCCGGCCGCAAAGCCGGCTCTGTGCTTAAAACCTCCCCAAACAGCCCCATATTGCCCCGCCACCGGCAGGGGTGTGTCATCAGTCTTGCCTTTTGTGCGCTGCACAATTAGCGTTCGGGCTGATCAAGACCCAGCGTATCGGTAAAACCGGGACCAACCCGGGGCCGGGCCGGTTCAAGACGCGGACAATCCCGGATTCAAACCGGGCCCAAACCCTGTCGGGGGACAGTGACGATGAGCACAGCATCGCAAGCGGGAACGCAGGCGCCCGTCCGGCGCATCGGCGTTCCGGAAATTCGCGCCCGCAAGGGTGGGGCGCCCATCGTCAGCCTGACGGCCTATACCGCCCCCATGGCGGAAGTGCTCGACCCCCATGTCGACTTCCTGCTGGTCGGCGATTCACTGGGCATGGTGCTCTATGGCTTCGAGTCCACACTCCCGGTGACCCTGGACATGATGATCGCCCACGGCGCGGCCGTGGTGCGCGGCAGCGCGCGCGCCTGCATCGTCGTCGACATGCCGTTCGCCTCCTATGAGGCCTCGCCCGCCGCGGCCTTCGAATCCGCGTCGCGTGTGCTGACCGAGACCGGCTGCTCGGCCGTCAAGCTCGAAGGCGGGGTCACGATGGCCGAGACCGTCGCGTTCCTGGTCGCCCGGGGTATCCCGGTGCTGGCCCATATCGGCCTGACCCCGCAATCGTCAAACACCTTCGGCGGGTTCCGTGTGCAGGGGCGCGACGAAGCGCGTGCCCAGCAAATCCGTGACGACGCGGTGGCCGTCACACAGGCGGGCGCCTTCGCCGTGGTGATCGAGGGTGTACCCGAATCACTGGCGCGCGAGATCACCGAAAGCATCGACATCCCGACCATCGGCATCGGCGCGTCGCCAGCCTGTGATGGCCAGATCCTGGTGACCGAGGACATGGTCGGACTGTTCGGCGCGTACAAACCGAAATTCGTCAAACGCTACGCCGAACTCAATCCCCTGATTGAGGCGGCGGCGGTGGAATACGCCGACGACGTCCGGGCGCGTACATTTCCCGGCCCGGAACATTGTTTCGGCGACGCCAAGCCGACCGACGACTAAGGCTACATCGCATGTCTGACCTTGAAATCGTGCGGACAGTGCGGGCGCTGCGTGAAACCATCGCCGGCTGGCGGCACGCGGGCGAGACCGTCGGCCTGGTCCCGACGATGGGCGCACTGCACATGGCCCATATGGCACTGGTCGACGAGGCCCGAAAACATGCCGACCGGGTGGTGGCCAGCATCTTCGTCAACCCGACCCAATTCGGGCCCAACGAGGACTTCTCAAGCTACCCACGCCGCGAGGCCGGCGATATCGAGACCCTGCGCGACCATGGAGTGGATCTGCTGTTCGCGCCCGACGTCAAGGAAATGTATCCGGCCGGCTTCGAGACGATTGTCGATGTACCCAACATCAGTCAGGGGCTGTGCGGCGACCACCGCCCGGGACATTTCGCCGGGGTCGCGACGATCGTCACGAAGCTGCTGCTGCAGGCGCTGCCCGATTGCGCGGTGTTCGGCGAGAAGGACTATCAGCAACTCCAGGTGATCCGACGGCTTGCCCTCGACCTGGACATCCCGGTCGACATCATCGGCTTGCCGACCGTGCGCGAGGCCGACGGGCTCGCGGTATCGTCACGCAATGCCAATCTGAGCCCCGCCGATCGCGCCATCGCACCAAAAATGCACGCCGCCCTGAAGGACGTCGCGGACAAAGTGCAGGCCGGCGAGGCCGTGTCCGTCGCCTGCGCGGCGGCGCATGAAGCTCTCGCCGCCGCGGGGTTTTTCCCCATCGAATATCTCGAAGTACGGACGGCCGACACGCTGATGCCGGCAGATCAGGCTCCGGCAGGTGCGCCGTTGCGGGCGCTCGCCGCCGCCTGGCTGGGCAAGACCCGGCTCATCGACAACCTGCCGATCGGGTAGACAACCCTATTCGTGGGGCACATCGCCCTGAATGACGATGCGGTGCATCAGTCGGTGTTCGGTGTAGTCGAACAGCGCGTAGTGCAGTGACAACCTGTTGTCCCAGACCGCGAGATCATTGGTCTGCCATTTGTGCCGGTAGTTGAATTCCGGCGTGCGCAGATAGTCATAAAGATAGCGCAGCAGGAAATCGCTCTCTCGGCGATCGATCCCCTTGATGAAGGTCGTCATGGACTCGTTGACGAACAGGCCCTTCTTGCCCGTCACCGGATGGGTGCGGATCACCGGGTGCAGTGCCGGCGTGTACTGCGCGCGCTTGTCACGAATGTAGTCGGTACCCTTGTCGCCGTCATACATCTCGGGTCGGACATGTTCGCCATAGGGTTGATAGGAATCGTGATATGCCCACAGTCCGTCCAGGTGGGCCCGCATGCGGTCTGACAGTGCCTCATAGGCCGCCACCATGTTCACCCAGACCGTGTCGCCGCCCTGGGGCGGGATATCCTTGGCGTAGAGAACCGTCCCCATGGTCGGCCGCTCGGTGCCAACGAAATCCGTGTGCCACAGGTCGCGCGTTACGTGGGGCGGGTTGTCGGAATCATATTCCAGGATGTCGATTTCCGGGTTTTCCTCGCTCTTCTCGAATCCGGACACGGCAGATGGCTGCGGCTCCCCGAAACGGCGCGCAAACGCGACCTGCTGTTCGGGTGTGATGTCCTGATTACGAAACACGATCACCGTGCGGTCGAGCAGGGCCTCGTGGATCTCGTCGAACTGCCGATTGGTCAGATCCTGGGAAAGGTCGATGCCCTCAATGATCGCGCCGCAGGACGGCGACATCTCGTGCAGGTCGAAACTTTCGTAGGTCATGGTCTTCCTCCGTAAATCCCGCCCGCATCTTCCACGGCGGGGGCGACCTGGGCAAGGCCCAACTCAGGTCACGGGCGGCTTGATCATCCGACCCAGAGTCTGTCCGCCGAAGATATGGACATGAAAATGGGGCACTTCCTGACCCGAATCCGTGCCGTGATTGGCCAGGATTCGGTAGCCCGGTTCGGCCAGGCCAAGCGCGCGGGCGACCTGTCCGACCGCGCGCATGAAGCCGGCGATCTCTGCGTCCGACGCGTTGGCCGTGAAATCCTCGTTCGACACATAGGCGCCCTTGGGGATCACCAGCACATGGACCGGGGCCTGGGGGTTGATGTCGTGAAATGCCAGCGCATACTCATCCTCGAAGACCCTGTTGCAGGGAATCTCGCCGCGCAGGATCTTCGCGAAGATGTTCTGGTCGTCATAGGTCATGTCGTAAGCCGTCATCTCAACTCTTCCGGTTGGCCTTCTCATCAAGCCCGGACATGCCCTGGCGTTCGGCTAGCTTCGTCCAGACATCCTCCGGGCGCACGCCCGCATCCGCCCACAGCACGCACAGGTGATAGAGCAGGTCGGCGCTCTCGGCCGCCAGCGCATCCGGCCCTTCACTGAGCGCCGCGACGATGGATTCGATCGCCTCTTCGCCCACCTTCTCGGCGATCTTGCCGGTGCCGCGCGCCAGCAGCTGTGCGGTATAGGACGAGCCCGGGTCGGCGCCGCGGCGCGATTCGATCACCGCATAGAGCGCGTCGACGATGTCGCCGTTGGGTTTGTCGGCCATCACGCGTCTTCCTTCTTGCTGTCATCGGGCTTGCTGCCATCGGGCACAACCGGGCGCACCGGGACTCCCGCCGCCGCCATATACGCCTTCGCCTCGCCCAGCGAATGCTCGCCGAAATGAAAGATCGACGCCGCGAGCACGGCGGAAGCATGACCGTCGCGGGCACCTTCGACAAGATGTTCCAGCGTGCCGACCCCGCCCGAGGCGATCACCGGAATCGAGATCGCGTCGGCGATTGTGCGGGTCAGCTCCACATC
>JAQCFD010000138.1 GCA_027618305.1 Pseudomonadota bacterium | reverse complement strand
CGGTGCCGGCCCCCTCGACAATCTCCTTGATCCGGTAGGCGAGCGCCTCCTTCACCTCGAGCCACTCTCCCCAGACCGTGGTCTTGGTGAAGCAGTAGACCATGATGTCGATGCTGCTGTCGTTGAAGCTGTCGATCCGCACGAAGGTGGAGACCTCCGTTGGGTCGGCGAAGGCCTCGTTGCCATGGATGTAACTCTCGATGCCATCGCGAACTTCGCGCAGCTGCGCTGCGGTTGTGTCGTAGAGCACCCCAATCTTCCAGTAGATGCGCCGGTGGGTCATCTCCGAGAAGTTGATCACGGCGGTATCGGCGAGCTTGGTGTTGGGCACCTGGACGACAGCCTTGTCGAACTGGCGCACCATCGTCGAGCGGAACCCGATCGACTCAACCGTGCCTTCAACTACCCCTTCCACCTTGATCCAGTCGCCGTCTTCGAAACGTTTTTCCCCGAGGATCAGCACGCCGGACAGGAGATTTTTGAAAAGGTCCTGGGCTGCCAGGGCGGCCGCGAGGCCAAACAAGCCCAGCCCCGCGATCAGGGGGCCGATCTTGACGCCCCACAACTCAAGTATGGCCGCGGCGCCGATCAACCCGAGCAGGATCTTCAGGGCCTTGATGATCCACTCGACCATCGTGGCCGACAAAACAGTGCGCAGGTTCGAGAAGATCGTGGACAGCGGTTCGACCAACGCGACCACCCCCCAGAACAGGGTGAACACGATCAGGGATTGGGTCAGTCGAAGGGCGACACCTTCGAACGTGCCGGTGAGTTGCAGCACTTCGGTTGCCACGAAGAATCCGAGAACGATGGGGGCAAACCGTATCGGTCTTTCGAGCGAACCGAGCATATGGTCATCGATCTGGTTCCGCGTCCGGCGGGCCAGACGCTTGAGCCAGCCGATAAAGAAGCGCGCAAACAGGCTACGCAGCACCATGAGAATCGCGAAGACGAACACCGCCAACAGAATGCGTCCGAAACTCGTGCCGAACGCCGTATCGCGGAGCAAGTCCATGATCAGCGTCCAGAAATCAACCAGCGCGGTCCAAAACTCGGTCGCGAATTCCATTTTCAGTAACCCGTAGCGCGTTCAACGATAAGCGACGCACACGCTACGGTTCGGCGGCGAAATGTCAAATCTGAGATCGCGAATTCGCGGCGGGATCAACGGTGAACGCGAATGATGATCCGGCGGTTCTTCGCCTGATTCTGCGGCAGCGGATTCCCGGTGCCGTCGCGGTTCGGGACTTTCGGCTGAGTCTCCGCAAAGGCAACAGCGCGCATCCGATGGACGGGAATATCCGCCTCCCCGAACAGCCGTACCACATTGGTCGCGCGTGCGGCGGACAACTCCCAATTCGACGCAAAGCGGTCGTTCGCAATCGGGTTGTCGTCCGTATGACCCTCGATGGCGACCTTGAACTTGCTGTAGACCGGTGCGTTCAGGGTTTCCGCCACCCTTTCCAGGATGGGGCGCGCCTCAGGGCGCAGGGTCGCGGCGCCTGGCTGATAGAACGCGTTCGCCGCCAGCTCCAGCACGATCCCGCGCGCGAACGTGTCGACACGAACCGCATCGGCAACCCCGAGAGAATCGACCAGGGTATCCAGCTCGGCGCGAAGCTGTGCGGCCGGCCGTGCGATCGAGCGCTGGCCGAGGTCACGGGCAATGCCGGCCTTCACCTCCTCGAATGTCAGCATATCGACCTTCGAAAAGCTCACCAGCATGACAAAAAACGCCAGCAACAGCGTCATCGCATCGGCAAAGGTCAGCAACCATTCATGCTCACCGTCGGAATCGTCGCGGCGCAGCGGACGGTAGAAGGATTTCCGGGGGCCGAGCATCGCCGGTTCAGGCCGCGGCGCCGGCGGGTTTCGCCTTCGCCTTGGCGGGGACGCCTTCGGGCTTGCTGCCCGGGCGGCCCTTGAGCTGTCGGTCGATATCGTAGCGGATGGTCGGGTCCAGATAGCTGTTCATGTGATCCTGAATCACCCGCGGGCCAGCATGATCCGCGAGCATCGCGAGCCCCTCGACGATCATATAGTTGCGAAAGCGAAAGATCTCCTCGCGCTGTTGCAGCTTGGTCGCGGCGGGGGCGAAGACCAGGCGGGCCAGCATGATCCCGTAGAGGGTCGTGACCAATGCCACGGCCAGACCGGCGCCGATCTGGCTGGGGTCGTCACCCATGCTGTCGAGCATGATGATCAGGCCGATCAGCGTACCGACCATCCCAAAGGCCGGCGCGGCGATCGCCATGCTGCGCAGCACCTGCGCGCCGACCATGTTTCGTTCGTATGTGGATTCGATCACGTTCCCGAGGATCGACTGCACCTTCTCGCCTTCGTAACCGGTGGTGAGAAGTTCCACCCCGAAGCGCAGGAAACCGCCATCCCAGCCCGGCGTTTTCTTGGCTTCGACATCGAGGCTGATGATGCCTTCTTTCTGCACCAGATAGGCCCAGCGGATGACCCGGCCGACCTCGGCATTCAGGCGCGAGCGACCACGACGGTCGATCTTGAACGCCCGCAGGATGCCGCGTAAACCGTCCAGCACATAGGTGTATTCATAGCCGATGAAGGTGGAAGCCAGCGTCCCGCCAAGCACGAGAATCGCGCCCGCCCCGCTCATGAACACATAGTAATTATTCGTGCTCAACGCGATCGCCGCGACGAAAAGGCCGAAACCAACCAGGACGGCAACGAGTGTGTTCAGCGACATGGAAACCTTCCCGCATGTCCGGAAGATTGGCTTCCGGGACCATCAGGCAGGTTACGGCGTGGCGAATTGAAAAACGGTTAATGCCCGAAAAACGGGTGTAAACAAATCAGTCGTTCGCGGCCATCGGATCCTGGTGCCGGCGTAAAACCAGAAGGGCGAGCAAGGCGGCGAGCGCCATGTAGACGATGCAGCCGATCGCGACCGTTTCGATCGAGACCCCGAGATCGAACAGGAACCCGAACGTGGCCGGCGCGGCGGCGGCCGACAGGACCATCGCGGCCACCGACATCGCGCGGATGCCCCCCAGATTTCGAACCCCGTACATCTCGGCAAACATGGCCGACAATATGGGCTGCAACATGCCGATGCCCACACCCAGCGCGCCCAGGAACACATAGGGCATCAACGGGTGGTCCGACGCGCCGAGCGCGGCGAAGCAGGCGATGAACGGCAGCGCCGAGGCGGGAATCAGGCGCACAGCGCCGCTGCGGTCGATCATCGGCCCGATCGCGAGCGATGTGAGGACCTTCATAAATGCCATCGAGATGAGCCCCGTGGCGAGCAGCTCAATCGGCCAGCCGCGTGTCTCGGCGATGAAAGCCTGGTGGAACAATACCCCGGTCGCGACATAGGGATAGGCGAGCAGCAGCGCCATCGCGCCGAGATAGCGCGAATCGCGGAGCACCTCAAGACGAGTCCAGTCCCGCGCCGCCCCGGGTTGGCCGGCGCTTTGGGATTGCCGGGCGAGATAGTCGCTATGGCGCCGCTCAAATCCTCGCAAGGCCATTGGCACCAGCACAAGAAGCGCCGCGGCCGTCACCAGCCCAGTCGCCAGCCACACGTCGCGCCAGCCGAACGCGGCGATCAGCGCCACGGTCGTGATCGGCAGGATCGTCTCACCGGCCGCCAGTCCGAGCCCCGAGAGGCTCAGCGCCTTGCCACGGTCGTGCGGAAAATACCGCGCCATGGCCGTCCCCATGATGTGAATGGCCAGCCCCTGACCGCACAGCCGGGTGACGAAGAGCGCCAGCGCAAACAGCCAGAGCGAATGGGCAAGCGAAAGGACCACCATGGAACCGGTTAACGCAGCCAGCGTGACCGCCGTGTAGCGACGCAGATCCACCCGGTCGATCAGGCGCCCGAGCCAGATCAGCGACACCGCCGCGATAATGCTGACGGTCGAGAAGACCGCGCCGAAGCTGCCATGCCCGAGTCCGAACTCAGCGCGGATTTCCGTGCCGTACAGCGCGACATAGAAGGTCTGGCCATAGCTCGACAGCATGGTCAGAAGAAACCCGAAGCCGATGAACCGGGAATTGGCACGCAGGAAGGCGAGATAGGTCATTTGCAACCGCTGGAATTAATCATGCGCGCCATAGCACGTCCCTCCCATCGCGTCGCGTCCGGTTCCTCGCCCGCACCTCGCACTGGGATCAGATGATGATATAAACCGCCGCAGCAAATCCACCGGCACCACGCCGGACACGAAACGGGGAGTTTTTTTCCATGACGAAGCGCATCGGCCTGATCGGCCTGGGTATTATGGGGTCCGCAATCTCGGGCAATTTTCTGAAATCCGGCTACACAGTGACGGGGTTCGATCTCGATCGCGCGCGTTGTGACGAGCTGGCCGGAAAGGGCGGCAAGGTCGCCGCGTCTCCCGCCGAGGTCGCCCGGGCGTCGGATATCGTCATCACCTCCCTGCCGACGACCGCCGCGCTGGATGCGGTGTGTACCGGCGACAACGGCATCGCGTCCGCGGGCAGCAAAGACGTCATCATCATGGAATGCTCGACCTTCCCGATCGAGGACAAGCAACGCAATCATGACGCGCTCGCCGCCGCCGGTGTGACCATGCTCGATGCACCCCTGTCGGGCACCGGCGCCCAGGCCCGCGAAAAGGACCTCGCGGTCTATCTGAGCGGCGACGAAGCGGCCGCCAACATCTGCGCCGAAGTGATCGAGGGCTTCGCGCGTGCGCATTATTACGTGGGTGAATTCGGCAATGGCAGCCGGATGAAATATGTCGCCAACCATCTTGTCGCGATCCACAACATTGCTGCCGCCGAGGCCATGGTCATGGGCATGAAGGGCGGGCTCGATCCGCAGCTGATCTACGACGTGATCAGCAACAGCGCGGGCACCTCGCGCATGTTCGAGGTGCGCGGCCCGATGATGGTCGCGGACGATTATTCCGATGCGACGATGAAGATTTCGGTCTGGCAGAAGGACATGTCGGTGATCGGCGCCTTCGCGAAATCGCTCGACTGTCCGACCCCGCTGTTCACAACCTGCTCGGACATCTACGTCGCGGGCATGGCCCAGGGCCGACAGGACCAGGACACGGCCGCCGTCTGCGCCATCCTCGGCGAGATGGCGCGCCTCCAACGCTAGGGAACCGGCCGGGCCTGAGGCCCGGCCAGTGCCTTACATCGGCTCGACAACCCACTCGATGTGAAGGTCGACGCCGGCGTCACGGATCAGGTTGCTGACCGGGCAACGCTGTTCGACATTCGCCTTCAGCTTCTCGATCCGCTCGGGCGTCTCGTTCGTGCGGAAGGTCTTGGTGACCGTCACCTTCTCGAAATAGGGGCGCACACCCTTCACGCCACGCACGCCGCGCACATCGATCTCGGCATCGCACACATAATCCACGTCGCCATACTCGAACTCCAGGAGATCGGCGACCAGATGGGTGATCGCCGCATCGCAGCCGCACAGACCCGCCATCACGGATTCGACCGGGGTCGGGCCCATGTTGGTGCCGCCGCGCTCGGTGGGTTCGTCGATAACGAAGCCCGGTGTGTCGCGCACCGAGACGTTGGTGCGCGCACCCCCGGCGGGGTTCTGGCACACCACGTTTCGGTAGGTAACGACTTTCTTGTTCGGGTCGACCGTCGGCTCGAGAAGATTGGAATCGCTCATCACATTCTCCATTCTGAAATTCGCATGCCGGCCGCATTCGGCGCGGACATGGCATAATATCGGCTCATCGCGCTCTTACCACAAAAGACAGCGGAAACGCCCCATGACCTACACAGAACTTATGCTCGACGTGCACGACGGCGTCGCGACCCTCACCTTCAACCGGCCCGAGGCGCGCAACGCCCTGGGCGGTGCCATGCGGGACGAATTCGCCGATGCCGTAGTCCAGATCGCGGACCGGGCCGGAAAAGACATCGCCGCCGTCGTCCTGACCGGGGCCGGCAAGGCCTTCTGTGCGGGCGGCGACTTGCGCGTATTGCAGGAGATGTCGGCCAAGGGCCCCGATGCCATGCGCGCGCGCATGCAAGACGCCCATACCACCGTGGAACGCTGGCTCGATCTACCGATCCCGACTATCGCCGCCGTCAACGGCGCGGCGGCGGGTGCGGGGTTCTCGCTGGCCATCGCCTGCGACTTCGTGTTCGCCGCGAACAACGCCCGCTTCATCATGTCGTTCGGGCGGATCGGCCTCGTGCCCGACTGGGGCGCCATGTATCTACTGCCGCGCCTGGTCGGCCTGCAACGGGCCAAGGAGCTGGTGCTCACCG
Organism: Pseudomonadota bacterium; assembly: GCA_027618305.1. GTDB lineage: Bacteria > Pseudomonadota > Alphaproteobacteria > UBA6615 > UBA6615 > UBA8079. The sequence continues at coordinate 2,599 of JAQCFD010000138.1, read as the reverse complement.
CGCGCGAACTCAGTGCGGCGGACGCACGCGAAATGGGGCTGGTGCTGGAGGTACTCGCCGCGGATGACCTGCTTGGGCATGCCCAGAATTACGCGGCGAAGTTCGCCAACGCATCCCCGGATGCCATCGGCATCGCCAAGCGGGTGATGGGGGCGGCCTTCGAGACCGACCGCACCACCGCGCTGGCCGCCGAGGCCGACGCCCAGGCCGAAGCCAACGCCAGCGCCTACCACAAGGATGCGGTCAAACGCTTCCTGGCCAAGGAACCGGCGTTGTTCGACTGGGGCGAGTAGACGTTACGCTTTACGGGCGACGATGTGGAACACATGCCAGTGTTTCGCCTCGCCGCGCGGCGTGACGGAATCATCCTCTTCTTCTTCCAGATGCTCGATCTCGAAACCTTCGAGCAGGGCCTCGACGTCGGCGCGGGTGTGGAAGGTCATGCCGTCGCGTCCCGTCCAGCTGTCGCGATCACCATAGAGCTGACCCGCGAAGCGCCCACCCGGCCGTAACGACAATTCAATTCGTCGCCACACGCGCACGAAGTCGGCCGGCGCGCAAAGCGGCAGCGCAAAGCTGCTGTTCACCAGGTCGCAGTCCGGCCAGTCCGCATCCTCGAACCCGGCGACCATCCCCGAGAGATCGGCCCCCGGCGGCAGGTCCGGTCGCGCCCGCAAGGCCTCGATGTCCGCGGGCGCGGCATCGATCGCCAGCACCCGCCAGCCCCGGCGCAACATTTCAATCGCGTCCCGACCGGCCCCGGCCCCGAGATCAACGGCGAACCGCGCGGCGTCCGCCGGTTCGGCATCAAACCGGTCGAGCGCGAACATCAACGTCTCGCGCGGCGGGCGGTCGACGGTCTTCGAGTAGTAGGCCGCCCAGTCGCGGTCTTTGGATGGGGCGGTCATCCGGCCAGTCGGATTTCGCCGAGATTGATGCTCTTGCCGAGTGTCGCCTCGCGGTGTTCGGCGGCCAAACCGTCAGCCGATATTTCGACGACGTAGGCACCGCTCTCCGCATCCAGCCGGTCGAATTTGAAATCCCCAAACCCGTCCGTGGTCGTTTCGGCGACAGCCTGTCCGTTCTGCGACAGCTGGACCCGTGCGCCTTCGACGCAGTCGACGATGCCTTCGCGTTCCGCCGAAACGGTCCCGCCGATGAAGCATTGGGAATAGCGCCAGAGATTCTTGTAATGCACCCGGGGTTTGGTCTTGAGATCGGGGCGCAGCGGCTCCAGTCCCTCTTCATCCGAGACCTTCTGCATCGCGCCGTCATCAACCTTGAGCGCGCGCAACGCGCCCGTCGGACAGACATCGACGCAGCGCGGCTCCGTCCAACCTGTGTCGAGCAGATGGGCATCGAAGATCCAGTGCTGGGGAATCTCCAGTTCGTCATTCCAGAAAATCGCGCCATAAGGACAGGCAGCGACGATCTGCTTCTGACCTTTCGACTTGTCCGGATCGATCACGACGATCCCATCGGCGCGTTTCTTGATCGCGTCGTCACGGGCCGCGGCGATGCAGGGTGCTGCGTCGCAATGCTGGCACATGGTCGGCAGGTAGGCGACGTCAGTCATGGTCCCCTGTCCGCGTTCATGGCGCTTGATATCGATCCAGCGGTGCCCGTGTTTGGGCATCTCCGCGGCGTAGTCGGCGAAACTGTTGCCGACATGCTCGTCCTGCACTGCGAGCGTGCAATTGTTGCAGTTCGTGCAATTGGCGACGTCGACGATCAGGTTCCATTTGGCTTGGGTCATGCCGCACCTCCCACACTCAACGGTTCTTTGCGTTCATATTCGATGACGCCATCCCATGGCGCGATCTCGACCATCGCGGTGCTGTTAGCCATGGAATGGGAATTCTTCACCTGGGATCGCCGGGGCGACAGCAGATTGAGGCACCCGCCCCGATCGACCGACCGGCCGGGTTCGCCCATGGGGTCGTAGACGGCCGAGGATTCATAGCCATGGGCCACACCGGGCAGCAGTCGTTCGGTCAACAGCGCCGCGCACAAGACCGCACCCCGGCCGTTGAAGACCTTCACCAGGTCGCCGGTCTTGATGCTCCGAGCCGCCGCATCCGACGGGTTGAGGCGAATGATCCAGTAATAGTGGCCATCAATCAGTGTCCGATGATCGGGAATATCGTTCAGGAAGCTGTCCTTGCCGTCGCCGTGGCTGTGGAAACTGAATCGCGAATGGGGCGTGAGCATCTGCAGCGGGTAGCCATCCAGCCCGTCCGCGCCAGGGCCTTCCCAGGCGGACGTATATTTGGAAATCGGCAGCCGCTCCGGGTCGTCCGGCGCGAAACGTTTGAGGCTCGAACTCTCGAATTCGAAAAGCCCCGACTGGGTCTGCAGTCCTTCGAGGAACTGCTCGGTGTAATCCCCCGGCAACGGCATCGCCTCGGGGATGTTCTTCTTCTCCCCGTCGGCGAACCACCTATAGGCGGTCGGCGGGCGCAGCTCCGGCGCCTCGGGCGGAACCACGAAATAGCCGCGCTCGATGAACTTCTTCCAGGAGATGTGCTGCGGCAGGTCCGACGCATCGAACATCCGCTTCACCCAGTCGATGTCGCGCATACCCTCTGTGTAGTAGGTG
>JAQCFD010000137.1 GCA_027618305.1 Pseudomonadota bacterium | reverse complement strand
GGCGCAGGATTCGACGGGCGCCAACTAACCGCCCGCCACATCAAGAATACGGAAAGCCCCGGCCCGTCGCCGGGGCTTTTTGTTTGCGCCGCACAGCACGATTGATCCAACACAAGATGCCGCCGGATTGGCACCATTAGGCTCTATGCTGCGCGCGATAGAGTGCCCCGGCGCTGCGCACATGCGGCCACCGGCGCAGTGATGGCGAGGCGGAAAGTGAACATGCTTGCGAATTTGGCTTCCGTCGTCTTATCGGCCGCAATCCTCGCCCTGTTCGTTCCACAGGTGTCGGCACAGCCCGTTCCCCCTTGCGCCAATGGCCAGGCGGAAACGACGCCTGCCTATGGAAAAATCGGAGCCGATCCGGCAGTACAGGTGTGGCAGGACATCGAACTAAGCGACCCTGCGGGTTGCCTCGGTGCGCTCGCCGGCCGGTCGGCATTGGTGATTGCCCTGGCCGGGCAATTCGATGGCCGCGTCTCACGCGACGATATCGTCGCGCGGATCGGCGAAATCTCCGCCACCCAGGGGCTTGTCTACTGGTCGATCACCGATCAGGAATGGCGACCCCTGGTCACCGAGGCCTACGGGCTTGAGGCCCCCGACAGCGACGTCGCGCGGCCCGATTTCACCGCATTAGAGTTGCTGCGCGGCCATCCGCTGTACTTCATGCAAAACGATTCAAGATCCAGCGGCCCGAACAGCTACAGCCTGACCGTTCGCGAGATGGGCCCCGACCGCTTTGTCGCAGCCATCACGAACGTCACGACCATTCGCTTTGCGTTCGTCACTTTGTTCGAACCGGAGGCGCTGGTCTCCCAGCATTTCTTCGACCGGACGGCGCAAGGCACGTGGGGTTATTACGGAATTTCGGTCGCCCGATCCGGCATCGGGGCCACGAACACTAAGTCGTTCGTGAATCGTGCCGCCGCCTTCTACAGGTTTCTCATCGGTGTCGCCGCCGATAGCGAACCACCGCTGGCCAGGTAACGTCATTTAACACCCTGGAGTAGCATCGCGTGGTGCGCCCGGCAGGAATCGAACCTGCGACCTCGGGATTAGGAATCCCGCGCTCTATCCGACTGAGCTACGAGCGCCCGTCACGCAACGTGCGCCCCTAATTAGCGCCGACAGCACGCCGACGCCAGCCCGTACGGATCTTGCGCGCCCCGGCTAGATGCCGATGAAGGGCTGCACCAGCCGCGCAATCGGCCCCCGGAAGCGCAGCGGTGCGTCGGTCACGGCGAGGCAGATGCAATCCGTGCCGGCCTCGGCCCGGGGCTGATGCTCGAGATCGCTGTCGGCCGTCTCCACATCCCCGCGCGCGAACCGCGCGCCCTCGTCGACGAAGCTGCCCGCCAGGACCATCGTCAGTTCCAGCCCGTTATGGCCATGCTCGGGCACCGCCGTGCCCGCGGGAATTCGCAGCAGCCGCGCCGTCGGCGCGCCGCGTCGGGCAACCAGCGGAACATGAAACGCGCTCGACCCGAGCCGGCGCCATTTCAGGGAGCCGACATCGCCGCCGGCGTAGCCGCGCAGAGGCTGCGGCAAAACCGGGACATCGCCCGGGGCCGCGGACAACGGATTCGAAACGGGGGGTGAGTCGTCGACCGTCAGCGCGGCGCGGGCCAGGGTCTTTTCAAACGCATCGTCGGCAAGAGTCGCCATCTCGGCGGGCGGTATATCTTCGAGCAGCGCCGCGCCGAGCGCCTCGGCCGTCTGTATCTGGGACCGGCACGCCGGGCAGAGCGCGGCATGGGTCGCGATCAAGAGCGACCATGCCTCGTCCAGTTCTCCGGCGGCATAGGCCACGATAAGTTCGTCTTCGGGATGATGATGAATGGTCATGTTCAGTTACTCATATGTGTCACCGATGGAGGCTTTCACGCGTCCAAAGGCCAGGCGAATACGGGATTTGACGGTGCCGAGGGGAATATCAAGGTCCGCGGCGATCTCGCTGTGGGTCTTCTCGTCGAAAAAGGACATGTGCAGAACCTGACGCTGATCTTCGGGCAGGGTGGCCAGGGCCGCCTGGATCCGCGCGACGGTCTGCTTCTGCTCCACGACCGCGTCACCCTGGGGCGGCGCATCGGGGACCAGCGCGGGGTCCTCGGGATCGAGTTCAGGACGCTTGGACCGGCGAAACAAGTCGATGCGCAGGTTCCGTGCGATGGTGAATATCCAGGTCGAAGCCGCGGCGCGGGTCGGATCATACTGTCCCGCCTTGCGCCAGACAGTCGCCATGGTCTCCTGGGCCAGTTCCTCGGCCTGGGAATCGTCCGACCCGAGCCGCAGCATGTAGGACTTCAGCCGGGGGGCGAAATGCCGGAATAGTTTGGCGAAGGACGCCCGGTCCTGATCGGCCACGGCGCGCAGCACTTCGCTCCAGTCCGGTGCCTCGCTCTGCATGGTGGCGGTCACTTTCTGTTTTACCAACGGTTTCGTGTGGGCAAGCGCGCCGATGGCCGGTTTGGAACGCGGCTTGCGCCGCGCCCGCATGGCGCGCGCAGGCCTGAGATCGTCAGCATACAGGACTTCGGCAAGCATCTTGAGTTCCCTTTCGAGAACTCTTACGCCGACCCCATCATCCTGGATCACTCGCATCGGGAAATCTTGCCGCGCGCCTGATCCAACGATGGAGAATCAGCGTAGAGACGACGTTAAAGCAAAAGATCAGAATCCGGACCCCCAACATGCCCCGCCCAACACTCGACATTGCCATCGTCGGCACCGGAATCGCCGGACTTTCCGCTGCCTGGCAATTGTCACAACATCATCGGGTGACCGTCTTCGAGCAGGCGAACCGCACCGGCGGCCACGCCAACACGCGCCAGGTGACACTCGACGGCCGTGACACAGGGGTGGATACGGGCTTTGTCGTCTACAATGAGCGCAACTACCCCAACCTTGTCGCCCTGTTCCAGCATCTGGACGTGCCAACCCAGGCCAGCAACATGTCCTTCGCCGTATCCCTTGATGGAGGCCGGCTGGAATATTCAAGCAACCTGCCCCGCGGCCTATTCGGGCAACCGAGCAACATCGCGCGGCCGCGCTTCTGGTCCATGCTTGCCGACCTGCGGCGTTTCTATGCCGCGGCGCCCGCCGACCTTGCCGCCGGCGCACTCATCGGACTGTCACTGGGACAATATCTGTCCCAGGGCAGCTATGGCCGCACCTTCATCGATGACCATCTGTTGCCAATGGGCGCCGCAATCTGGTCGTCGAGCGCGGAGGATATGCGCGCCTACCCCGCCGAGGCCTTCGTGCGCTTCTTCGAAAGCCACGGCCTTCTGGAGCTGCGTTCCCGGCCCACCTGGCGGACCGTGACAGGCGGCAGCCGAACTTATGTGGACCGGCTGACCGCGCCGTTTGCCGATCGCATTCACCGAAATCTGGGCGTGGCGGCCGTCACACGTCACCCGGCCGGCGTTTCGATCACCGACAGTGCGGGCCGAAGCCATGCCTTCGACCATGCGGTGATCGCGACCCATGCCGACGACGCCTTGCGCCTGCTGCGAGATCCGTCTGCCGAAGAAAGCGCACTCCTTGGGGCCATCCCCTACACCCGAAACCATACCTATCTGCACAAGGACCCCACGCAGATGCCCCGTCGGCGCGCGGTGTGGGCGAGCTGGAACTATGTGACGCGGCCCGGCGCCGGCGCGCCATCACCAGACGCGCCGCCGCAGGTGAGCTACTGGCTGAACCGGCTGCACGACCTGAATGCGCGTGAAGATGTGTTCATCACGCTGAACCCTGCGCGCGCCCCGGAGCCGTCGAAAACGCTTGCGGCATTCGTTTATGACCACCCGATGTTCGATAGCGGCGCGCTCGCCGCACAACCCGAACTCTGGTCGCTGCAGGGCGTGCGCAACACCTGGTTCGCCGGCAGCTATTTCGGGTACGGATTCCACGAGGACGCGCTCCAGTCGGGGCTCGCTGTCGGCGAGGCGCTGGGCGGGCATGAGCGTCCCTGGTCGCTGCCCGATCCGTCGAGCCGCATCCACGTCTCCGCCGGCGACGCTGCGGCAAATCTGGCGAAATACGCGGTGGCCGCCGAATGACCCGCCGATCCGCGGCATACACCGGACATGTGGTGCACGCCCGCCACCGGCCCCGCGCGCATCGCTTGCGCTACGGGGTGTTCTATCTGCTGCTCGACCTGGACGAAATCGACGAACTGGACAGAAACTCCCGGCTGTTTGCCCATAACCGGGCGGGCATCTTCAGTTTCCATGATCGCGACCACGGGCCGCGCGACGGCGGTAATCTGCGCGCTTGGGTCGACACGCAGCTGTCGGCGGCCGGGATCGACCCCACGGACGGGCGGGTGTCGATCCTGTGCCTTCCCCGCATCCTCGGCTATGCCTTCAATCCCCTCAGCGTCTATTTCTGCCACGACCGTGAAGGCCGACTGACGGCGGTGCTTTACCAGGTGGCCAACACCTTCGGCGAGTCCCACATCTATCTGGTGCGCCAGCAAATCCCTTCGCCGGCGGAAGACGACGCGAGAGACCAGGAATCAAGCCTGCATCACGGGTTCGACAAGGTATTCCATGTCTCGCCCTTCATCCCGATGGATTGCCGCTACGACATCACGCTGCGGGCGCCGGGCGACCATGTCAGTATCGTCATCCGCGAGAGTGACCGGGACGGCCCCTTGCTGGCCGCAACATTGCACGCCAACCGCGCGGAACTGACAGATCGCTTCCTGGCCTCGACCATCTTGCGCTACCCGCTACTGACCCTCAAAGTAATCGCCGGTATTCATTGGGACGCGCTGCGCTTGTGGCTGAAACGCACGCCGCTCGTCCGTCGAACAGCACCGCCCGCAAACCCGGTGTCGATCATTGCCGACCCGAGGATCGTGACACATGTCGCAGTACGCGCAGACTGATTTTCCGCTTCAACCCCGTGCGCGCGGGCTCGCTGTTGGCCCCCGTCTCCTGACCGGCGTTCTGAATCGTCTCGCCGATAAACTGATGGCGGGGAAACTGTCGATCGAACTGCCCGACGGTCGCCGCGTTCGCGCCCTGGGAACAGCCCCGGGCCCAAACGCCGCCATAAAGATCAATCGATACAGGATCGCCCGTCATATCCTGTTTGACGGCGCGCTGGGCCTCGCGGATTCCTATGTCGCCGGCGATTGGGAGAGTGACGACCTTACGGCCGTCATCGAGCTGGGGGCGAAGAATATCGATACACTGAGTGATCACTTTACGCCCCTGGGGGCGGCGCGGACGCTGGGCCGCTTGCATCAGCGGCTACGCGCCAACACGCGCCGGGGCAGCCGCCGGAACATCGCCGCCCATTATGACCTGGGCAACGAATTCTATGCCGCATGGCTCGACCCGAGCATGACCTATTCGGCCGCCTGCTTCGGCACCGATCAGGATGCCGGCCGCAACGCCGCAGACGAACCGGTAACGGCAGCGCAGGTTCGAAAGTTCGACCAACTGGCCGAACTGCTGGACCTCCGGGCCGGCGATCACGTGCTGGAAATCGGCTGCGGCTGGGGTGCCTTCGCGATCCACGCCGCCACCCATTACGGCTGCCGGGTGACCGCCCTGACCGTGTCCCCGTCTCAGGCCGCATGGGCCCGCCGGGAAGTTACAGCGGCCGGTCTGGACGCCAGAATCGAAATTCGGCTGCAGGATTATCGTGATGTGACGGGCACATTCGACAAGATCGCATCAATCGAGATGTTCGAGGCGGTCGGTGAAGCCTACTGGCCGACATTCTTCGGCGTGGTCAATGCCCGCCTGCGGCCTGGCGGCATCGCCGGCATGCAGGTCATCACGATCGACGAGGCGCGGTTCGAGGCCTACCGTCGCAATCCCGACTTCATCCAGCTTCGGGTGTTTCCCGGCGGCATGCTGCCATCACCGACACGATTTGCGCAGGAGGTGACCGATGCGGGCCTGGAGGTTTCGGACTGCCTGACATTCGGACAGGATTATGCCGAAACCCTGCGCCGTTGGCGGCTCTCCTTCGAGGCGGCCTGGCCCGTGATCGCGCGCCAGAATTTCGACGACAACTTCCGCCGGCTATGGCGCTATTACCTCTGCTATTGCGAGGCCGGATTCCGCGCCGGAAATATCTCCGTTGCCCAATATCGGATCACATCCCCCGAATAGCGCTGACCGGATCGTCAGCTATCCTTCTTCGGCAGTGCCCGACGCGTGACCGCGAAGTAGAGCCCATACGGCATGATCCGCAGAAGCTTCATCAGAGAGGCGAATCGCCACGGAAAGGTGATCTCGAATCGGCGGGTCTCGAGGCCGCGAAAAATACGCCGCGCCGCGGTATCCGCATCGATCAGGAACGGCATCGGGAAAGGATTCTGATCGGTCAACGGCGTCCGCACGAAACCCGGCGTGACCACAGACAGAACGACGCCGGCGGCCATGAGTTCCGGGCGCAGCGCTTCACACATATTGATCAACGCGGCCTTGGAGGCCCCATAGGCGCTGGCAGTCGGAAGACCCCGGTATCCGGCGAGCGAGGCCACCACCGCGATTCGCCCGGCTCGGCGCGCCACAAGTCGCTCGGCGACGGGCACGAGGCAGTTCACCGTGCCCATATAGTTTATTTCCATGAGACGGCGGAACGGCGCCACCGAGAGCGCCCGGCCGTCGACCGGTTCATGGGTACCGGCATTGAGGATTGCCAGCGTGATCGGCCCGAGCTGCGTTTCGATTTCCGAGACGGTGTTCGCCGCGGCGTCTTCGTCGGTGATATCGAGAGGATATGGCCGCACGGCCCCGGGGCCTGGCGCGCAGGCCGCCGCGAGGCCCTCGAGGTCCGCAACACTGCGCGCGCTGACGGCAACGATCCAGCCCTCGCGCACCAGCTCCTGTGCGACCGCATAGCCAATGCCGCGGCTTGCGCCCGTCACCCAGGCGATTCGAGGCGTGTCATCCGGCATCGATAGGCCTTCCTGATCTGCTGTCCTATCCTGTCTTACGTGATCGACAGGTCACCGGATCAAAAACAGCGCGACAGCTGCATACGTGGCGCGGGTTTGCTCGCGGTGATCCAAGAACCCCGGGTGCCCGTAGAAGACATGTACGAGCGCGTTCAGTCTGTCCCTCCATTCGGCAACCAGCATTTGCGCCGAAGATTGGCAGCGTTCCGTATGACGCATAGGCCCCTTCGAGACATCGTCTCCCCCAGGGCCCCAACGTCAAAGGGCCGGATCGGGCACGTTCCCCACAAACCTGATCCGGCCCGTCTGACCTGGATGAATTACGGGGCGGGTCGGACCGATTTGTACCAGTCGAGGATCTCCTCACCGGTCCAAACGAACGTATCGTCACGATTGCAGACATGCTCGAGGATGCGCCGGATTTCCCGGGCGCGATGGGGCACACCCATAATGTAGGGATGCAGGGTGAAGCACATGATCCGGGTCGATCCCGGCTCGGCAGTGGCATCTTCCATCAACTGGTCGAACTCACGGATCGCGCGGTCGCCATACTCCTGGGCGCGGTGACCCTGGATCAGCTGCATCGCCAGATCGTTGAGCTCCTGGGTGTAGGGCAGGCCCACAATGGTGCCGGATTTGGTTCGCAGATCGACCGGTTGATCATCGAGCACCCAGTCGGCGACATACTCAAAACCCGCCTCGTGCAGCCAGTCCACCGTGTCATGGGTCTCGGCCAGCGCCGGTCCCAGCCAACCCTTCGGGTCCCGGCCCGAATAGTCCCGCAGCTTCTTGAACACCCGGTGGATCATGTCCTCCTGGTCCTCAACCGCCGGCAGCGCGCGCTGAATCCATCCGTGACCGCAAAGATCCCACCCGGATTCGAGCGCGGCATCGACGATCTGCGGATATACGTCGCAAACAGTGCCGTTGAGCACCAGGGTCGACTTGACGCCAAAATCGTCAAAGATTCGCTTGAGCCGCCAGAAGCCGACCCGCTGGCCATATTCATGCCAGGCCCAGTTGGGAATATCGGGCACCGATTTCTCGACCCCGCCGGGCGGATTGACCACCGTGCGCGGCATCGGGTTTTCAATCACCCAGTTCTCGACATTGATGCAGGGCCAGACGACCACTTTGCGCCCTTCGGGCAGAGGCAGTGGTGCGCGTCCATGGATGGGGCTGTAGTCGATCCGATCTGTCGGCCAATCGAGGCTCATATCTCTCTCCCTGTCTTGCGCACCGCAACGGTGCGGCTGTCTCTGGGCATGCCGGGCTCAGCCCGTCCGTACACGCACCAACTCGTATCCCACCCCGCCACAGTCGGGATAGATGTCCGTCTTCTCCGTGGACACACGGACCGCGAGCACCTCATCGAAATCGAGACACATGGCGGCGATCTCGCCGACCAGGGTTTCCTGGAGATTGATGTGGCGACCCTCAATCAGTGCGTGCACACCGCTGTGGATACGGTCGTAGTTGAACACCTCGGTGATAGAATCCGCTTTCGGCACGATGTCGGCGCGCAGATACAACACCATGTTGATTCGCACCGGCTGGGTGCGGCCCTTCTCATTCTCATGCACACCCATGTGCATGTTCACCTGAAGATTGCGGAAGAAAATCTTGCGCACCTCGGGCCACCGGTCGAGCAACCGCTGCTCGACGGGGTCGGTCACCGCCATATCGCTCACCGGCATGCTCATTCACCAATTTCTTTCGTTGGGTTCGGATCGAGGAACATAACGTCCCGCGCACTCGGCACCAAATGCTGCCCGCCATCAACCAGGATTGTCTCCCCCGTCACCGCGCGCGCGCCCAACAGATACAGCACGGCACCCGCAACATCCTCGGGTTGGGATCCCCGCGCCAATGGGGTGCGACCGTGAACGGCGTCGAACTGGGATTGCGGCTGATCGCCGCTCGGCAGGGTCAGGCCGGGTGCTACGGCGCACACCCGGACA
>JAQCFD010000136.1 GCA_027618305.1 Pseudomonadota bacterium | reverse complement strand
CGGACGGGATCGAACCGACGACCTCTACAATGCCATTGTAGCGCTCTCCCAACTGAGCTACGGCCCCGAAAATTCTTTACTCTGACTCTGTGGCGTTCGGCCTGACGGCCGGGCGGCGGGAAGATACTGGACCCGCCGATCAACGCAAGTGGTTTCTCCGGATTGGCAATCCGGCTGTCGCCGAAATGCTGCTTTCTTATGTGTCGTCGCTCATGCCCGGCTTGGGAACGGGGATAACCGCGACATCGTCGTCATCGTCATCGTCATCATCAAGATCCGGCGCCAGCACGTCATCATCTTCATCGTCGTCGTCATCGACCACGACATCGCTGATCAGCGCCGCAACCTCATCGTCATCATCATCATCGACGACCTTCGCCTTCTTGACGACATCGTCGTTTGCCGGTGCCGGTGTATTCGCCTCGGCGGGGCGATTGCGCCGCGGGCGGAATATGGCTTCCGGTTCGAAAGTCGTCTCGCAGCTCGGGCATACGATCGGGGACTTCTGCATGTCATAGAAGCGTATGCCGCATGACAAGCATGCCCGCTTTACGCCCCATTCCGCTTTTGCCACTGGTGGTACCCTCCGGTGTGTTTCGGACGCGCCGTGTGCCACGAACAACACGGCCTGTCAAAAGCAAATCCGCAATGCCCCGTCACTTTGTCGCTTCGCGCGGCTGTCTTTGGCAATGCAAACGGGCATCCCTTCGTGGCCCGGCGCCGAAACTTGTGCTAATCGGTCGCCGCCCGAACAAGACTGTCACCATGATCGATAACACCGCATCCCACTCATCCTCCCGCCCCACTCCGAGGCGCGCGACAGCCCGCGCAGGCGCGGCCCTGTCCGGGTTCGCGCGGGTGCCGGGCGACAAGTCGATCTCCCACCGCGCGCTGATGCTGGGGGCGCTCGCCGTCGGGACGACCCGCGCGGAAGGGTTGCTTGAGGGCGAGGACGTGCTGGCCACGGCGGCGGCCCTGCGCCGCATGGGCGTCGGCATCACACGCGATGAGAGCGGCATCTGGCAGATCGAGGGCGTCGGCGTCGGCGGCCTGCATGCGCCCGACGATGTGCTCGACATGGGCAACTCCGGCACCGCGGCCCGGCTGATCTGCGGCTTGCTGGCCGGCCATAATTTTACCGCCATCCTGACCGGCGACGATTCCCTGCGCGCCCGGCCCATGGGGCGGGTCATCGCGCCGCTCACCGAAATGGGCGCGCAAATGGCCTCGCGGGACGGCGGCCGGATGCCCCTGTCGATCACCGGCACCAACGATCTGCTACCCATTGAATATGTGCTGCCCGTACCCTCGGCCCAGGTGAAATCGGCCGTGCTCCTGGCGGGGCTCCACGCCCCCGGGAAAACCAGCGTGATCGAGGCCATGGCGACCCGCGACCACACCGAACGCATGCTCGCCCATATGGGCGCGGAACTGGAAATCACCGAGACCGATGAAGGGCGACGGATCACCATCACCGGCCAGCCCGAGCTGAACCCGGCTGAGATACAGATCCCCGCCGACCCCAGTTCGGCGGCATTCCCGGCCGTCGCCGCGGCGATCGTGCCCGGCTCGAACGTTTATCTGCCGGCGGTCGGCATGAACCCGGCCCGCATCGGCCTGTTCGACACGCTGGTGGAGATGGGGGCGGACATCTCCCGCGAAAATCCCCGCGACGTCGGCGGCGAGCCCGTGGCCGATCTGCGCATCCGCGCCAGGTCCCTTAAAGGCGTGATCGTGCCCGCGTCCCGGGCGCCATCCATGATCGACGAGTATCCGGTCCTGGCCGCCGCCGCCGCCTGCGCATCAGGCACCAGTGTGTTCGAAGGGGTCGGCGAGCTGCGGGTCAAGGAAAGCGACCGGCTGGCCGCCGTCGAGGCCGGGCTGGCCGCCTGCGGCGTCGCCGTCTGGACCGAGGAAGACCGGATGGTCATCCAGGGTTGCGGCGGCCCGCCGCCCGGTAGCGGCGAGATTGCCGCCAATCTCGACCACCGGATCGCCATGAGCTTTCTCGTGCTCGGCCTGGCGGCAAAAAATCCCGTCACAATCGACGATGTCCGCACCGTCGAGACGAGCTTTCCCGGCTTCATCGAGACCATGTGTGGCCTGGGCGCGGATATCACGGCAGCGGAAACGGCCGATCCTTCAAAAGGTGCTGCATGATCATTGCGATCGACGGCCCGGCCGCCGCCGGCAAGGGCACCCTCGCCCGGCGTCTCGCCGCGCATTTCGACTACGCCTTTCTCGACACGGGGCGCCTTTACCGCGCCGTGGGATACATGGTGCTGGCCGACGGCGGCGACCCGTCAAACGAAGACGACGCGGTGCGCGCCGCAAAGGCGCTCGACCCGGCGCGGCTGGACGCCGTCGACCTGCACACCGAGACGATCGCCGAGGCCGCGTCCCAGGTCGCTGCTATTCCGGCGGTTCGCCAGGTGCTGCTCGACTTTCAGCGGGCCTTCGCGCACACGCCCCCGGGCGGCAAGGCCGGGGCGGTTCTGGACGGGCGCGACATCGGTTCCGTGGTGTGCCCGGATGCCGAGGTGAAGCTCTTCATCACCGCCCGCCCCGAAATCCGGGCGGAACGCCGCCATAAAGAGTTGCAGGCAAAGGGCTTAGAGAGTACATATCCCGCCGTCCTGGCCGAGATAGAAGCGCGTGACGAGCGCGATCGCACTCGAAAGGTCTCCCCATTGCTGACGGGAGACGCACGCGAGATCGATACTTCAGATAAAACGCCCGACGCCGTCTTTGAAGAGACGCGGGCCTATATCGAGGATCTATCCACCTGATCTTGGCTGGAATGTTTGCGTATCCAGCACCGTTTTTATGTCCGGATTGGCCGGACAGACGTGTGGATGCGAAAGACCGCCGGAATCAACCGGTTGGCATGACAAGTATGACCTGAAAGGACGTATCGTCCCATGACCGATACCGCTGCGGCGCCTGAGAGCGCCGGCATGAGCGAAGATTTTGCCGCTCTTCTCGAAGAAAGCTTCGAAAACAATTCATCTCTTCAACACACGGTCGTCAAAGGCACCGTCGTCTCCGTCGAGAGCGATTTTGCGCTGATCGACGTCGGGCTCAAATCCGAAGGCCGGGTTCCGCTCAAGGAATTCGCCGCGCCCGGAATGCCCGCTGAACTCGTCGTCGGCGACAAGGTCGAGGTGTATGTAGAGCGCTACGAAGACATCAACGGCGAAGTCGTTCTGTCGCGCGAAAAAGCGCGCCGGGAAGAGGCTTGGGAAAAGCTCGAGGAAGCCTTCGAGCAGACCGAACGGGTCAGCGGCACGATCTTCGGCCGCGTCAAGGGCGGCTTCACGGTCGACCTGTCGGGCGCCGTCGCGTTCCTGCCGGGCAGCCAGGTGGACATCCGCCCCGTGCGCGATGTCTCGCCGCTGATGGGCACCCCGCAACCTTTCATGATCCTCAAGATGGATCGCGCCCGCGGCAACATCGTTGTGTCGCGTCGCGCCGTCCTCGAAGAGACCCGCGCCGCCGAGCGTACGGAACTGGTCGCAAACCTCAAGGAAGGCCAGGTCCTCCAGGGCGTGGTCAAGAACATCACCGATTACGGCGCCTTCGTCGATCTCGGCGGTGTCGATGGTCTGCTGCATGTCACCGACATTTCATGGCGCCGGATCAATCACCCCTCAGAAGCGCTGCAGGTTGGCCAGACCGTTCAGGTCCAGGTCGTCCGGTTCAACCCGGAAACCCAGCGCATCTCCCTCGGCATGAAGCAGCTTGAGGCGGATCCGTGGGATGATGTGGAACTGAAATACCCGGTCACCTCGCGCTTCACCGGCCGCGTCACCAACATCACCGACTACGGCGCCTTCGTGGAGCTGGAGCCGGGCGTCGAAGGCCTGGTCCATGTCTCGGAGATGAGCTGGACCAAGAAAAACGTCCATCCCGGCAAGATCGTTTCGACGAGCCAGGAAGTCGACGTCATGGTCCTCGACGTGGATCCCCAGAAGCGTCGTATTTCGCTTGGCCTCAAGCAGACCCAGGAAAACCCGTGGGACGAGTTCGCGGTCAAATTCCCGAGCGGCACGGAGATCGACGGCGAAGTTCGCAACATCACCGAGTTCGGTCTGTTCGTCGGCCTGCCGGGCGACATCGACGGCATGGTCCATCTTTCGGACATTTCGTGGGACAAGACCGGCGAGGAAGCGCTCGAAGACTTCACCAAGGGCGACATGGTCAAGGTCAAGATCCTTGAGGTCGACACCGACAAGGAACGCATCTCACTGGGCATCAAGCAGCTGTCCAGCGATCCGTTCGCCGAATCGCTTGGCAACATCCGCAAGGGTGAAGTCGTGACCGCCACCGTCTCCGAAGTGAATGACGGCGGCATCGAGGTCACCACGTCGGGCGGCCTGGTGGCGTTCATCCGGCGCTCCGATCTGTCGCGTGACCGCTCCGAGCAGCGGCCCGATCGTTTCGCCGTCGGCGAAAAGGTCGATGCCAAGGTGACCAATATCGACCCGTCAAGCCGACGCATTTCGATGTCGATCAAGGCCAATGAGATCGCCGAAGAGAAAACGGCGATGGCGCAGTTCGGCTCGTCCGACAGCGGCGCCTCGCTGGGCGATATTCTCGGGGCCGCCATCCGTGAAAAGCAGCAGGAGACTCAGGAAATGATCGGCGAGACGCCGGCACCTGCGGCGGCTGTTGAAGCACCCGCGGAAGAGGCTCCCGAGGCGACTGAGACCACGGAAGAGGAAGGCGCGGAGAAGTCCTAAGGCTTCCGCGCCTTACTGGCCGCCATGTCCTACGATCCGGACGCTTTGCTAGACCGCCGCCGGCTTAAACGCCGGCTGCGTATCTGGCAGGCCGTCACCCTGCTGGTCGTTGTCGGCGGCATCCTCGCCTATCTGCAGGCGCAGGGCACGCTGTTGCGCGGCGAGCGAATCGTGCGTATCCACGTCGAAGGGGTGATCGTCCGTGACGACGCCCGCAGTCGGACTCTGGCCCGTCTGGCCGAGGACGATGACGTGCGTGCTGTCATCGTGCATGTCGACAGCCCCGGCGGGAGCGTCGTCGGGGGCGAGGATCTGTACAACGGCCTGCGCGCCATTGCGCAAGCCAAGCCTGTCACCACCGTGATGGGAACCGTTGCCACCTCGGCCGCCTATATGACGGCCATCGCAACCGACCGTATCTTCGCCCGCGAGGGCACCATCACCGGTTCGATCGGTGTCATCCTGCAAACCGCCAATGTGAGCGAGCTGCTTGAGCGGATCGGCGTCGAACCCGTCACCATCAAGTCGAGCGCGCTGAAGGGCGTCCCCTCACCCGTCGAAACGCTGACCCTGGAGGGCCGGGCCGCGACAGAGCAGGTGGTGCTCGATCTCTATGATTTCTTTGTCGATCTGGTGATCGAACGCCGACCGATTGACGCGGAAGCCGTGCGGCGCCTGGCCGATGGCAGGGTCTTCTCCGGCCGTCAGGCGGTGCAGAACAATCTGATCGACGCAATCGGCGACGAGGCGGCGGCAATCGACTGGATGGTTCGCGAACACGATCTTCCCGATGGTCTACCGATCGAAACCGTGCGGACCAGCGCGGACGAAGACAACTTCCTGGAGAAGATCACGGGACTTGCAGGAAAATCGTTGTTTTCCAATGCATTAACACTTGACGGTCTGGTTTCGCTTTGGCAACCTTCCGCGCGCTGACGTTAACTGAGCGCTGGCTGAGCCTTCGGGGGAAGGCGAATATTCGGGGTTGGCGAATCCCGGGGGGAATACGATGACCAAGTCGGAACTGATTCAGCGCCTGGCCGAGCGCAACCCGCACCTGCTGCAACGCGACGCGGAACGTATCGTGTCAACCATTCTTGAAGAGATCACCTCTGCTCTCGCGCGTGGCGACCGGGTAGAATTGCGCGGTTTCGGCGCCTTCTCGGTCAAACAGCGGGCGGCCAGAACCGGCCGGAACCCGCGCACCGGCGCCGCCGTCGACGTGGACGCGAAGGTCGTTCCCTATTTCAAGACCGGCAAGGAACTGCGCGAGCGCCTCAACGGCGACTGACCCGCGCGGCAAGTCGCCGGCCGGAATTTTGGTCTTCGACATTCATTCACATCACGAATGGGGTAAAGTCGGCCCTGTCGATTGGCGCGGGGGCCTGTCATGCCCGGCCGACGGCAATGCTCGAACCGACTGAACCGAATCCATGACCGACCTTGAGGATACTCCGTGAACCGCTTGCGCTGGCTGATAACCGTCCCGGTCGCGATCATCGTGGTCGTCTTCGCCGTCAACAATCGCGGCGACGCCAATGTGAATCTGTGGCCCCTCGACTTGATCATCACATGGCCGTTGTTCGCATTCGTGTTCATCGGTATCGGGGTCGGGTTTGCGCTCGGCGCCATCCTGATGTGGTTCTCCGACGCCCCGGTCCGCCGACGCGCGCGCGAACAGGCACGCAACATCCGCGACCTCGAACGCGCCGCGAAGAATGCAGCGGAGAACGCCCAACGCGGCGTAGGGCCGGCACCCGTGGCCCTGCCGTCGGCGCGAACGGACTAACCCGGACTTGAAAACCATCGGCCCGGCGACCGTCAACGAGCTGCTCGACGTCCCCAGCCTGGTGGCGGCGTTGCATACAGCTTTCCGGGACGGGGGCGTGGCCCCGGTGCGCCACCATCACAGCGTTCCCATGGGCGCACGCGATGACGCGACGCTCTTGCTGATGCCGGCCTGGGACAACGAGGTGCCACCTCGCCATATCGGCGTGAAAATTGTCACCGTCCACCCCGACAACCCGACCCAGACCACAGCGCAGCCATCTGTGCAGGGCGCCTATCTCCTGCTTGACGGACAGACCGGGACGCCGCGTGCCCTGATCGACGGACCGACCCTGACCGCGTGCCGCACCGCCGCCGCGTCCGCGCTGGCCTCACGGTTTCTGTCACGACCGGATGCACAACGCCTCGTCATGGTCGGGACCGGACGCCTCGCGCCGGACCTGATCCGGGCCCATTGCGCCGAGCGCCCGATCACCCATGTCGCGGTGTGGGGACGCGACACGGACAAGGCCGAGAATCTCGCCCGCCGGATGTCCGGCAACGGGTTCGCGGTCGAGGCGAGCGGCGATCTCGAAGCCGCGATTACAAACGCCGACATCGTCAGCTGCGCGACCACGTCACGAACGCCTGTCTTCGCGGGCGAATGGCTGGCCCCGGGCAGCCATGTCGATCTGGTGGGGGGCTTTCGCCCGGACATGCGCGAGGCCGACGATGCGGCCATGTCCCGCGCGCGCATATTTGTCGATACCCGCGCGGGCACGATGTCCGAGGCCGGTGATATCGTGCAACCCATGGAATCAGGACTGATCGCTGCGGACGACATCCTCGCGGAACTCTCCGAGCTGTGCCGGGATGAGCATATCGGCCGCGCATCCACGGACGAGATCACCCTCTTCAAGTCCGTCGGAACGGCACTCGAGGACCTCGCCGCCGCCGAACTTCTGATCGACCGGGCGACATGATGCGCATCGATGCCGCCCATATCCAGGAATGGCTGACCCGGCAAGCGCTGCCGCTGTGGTCCCATGCCGGCTATGACGCGGCGGCCGGCGGGTTCGTCGAATGCCTGACCCTCGATGGCCGCCCGTTACTCGATCGCGCCAAACGCATGCGCGTCCAGGCCCGGCAGATTTACGTATACAGCCACGCGCACCTGCTGGGCTGGACCCCGCCCGCCGGCGGGCCAGGGGCGCTCGAGGCCGCGCGTGGCGGTTTCGAGTTTCTCACCCGCCACTATTGGCGCGACGATGGCGGCGGCTTTGTCTATTCGGTCACACGCGATGGCGCGCCGGGCGACACGCGGGTCGAGGCCTATGAGCAGGCCTTCGCGCTGTTTGCCTTTGCCTGGTACCACCGCGCCAGCGGCGACGCGGACGCTATGATATGGGCCGAACGCACGCTGGCCTTTCTCGACGAGAAGCTCGCCGACCCCGCCCATGGCGGATATTTCGAAAACCTGCCGCACGACCTGCCGCGGCGCCAGAACCCCCACATGCACCTGCTGGAAGCGCTGTTGGCATGGCACGTAACCTCCGGAGACCCGGCCTATCTCGACCGCGCGCGCGTGATCGTCGATCTGTTCCGACGCAAATTCTTTGATACGGAGACAGGCACCCTGGGCGAGTTCTTCGAGGCCGACTGGGCGCCCGCGCCCGGCACGGCCGGCCAGATCGTCGAACCGGGCCATCACTTCGAGTGGGTCTGGTTGCTCCGGCGCTTCGCCGAAGCCAGCGGCGAGGACACCGGCAGGCAAGCGGATGCGCTGTACCAGTTCGCCATGACCCACGGCAGCGACCACGAACCGGGCCCGGCCCGGGGCCTGGGATTCGATTCGGTCCTGCGCAGCGGCGCCGACCCGCGGCTCGGCCACGGCACGTCGCTCGATGACAACAAACGCCTCTGGGTCCAGACAGAGGCCATCAAGGCGCAGACCGCGCGTCTGGAATCCGGACCTGACGCTGCCGCCTCGGCGCACCTCGAACTGCTGCTGGAACAGCTGTTCGGCCTGTATCTCGCGGTCGGACATGGCAACTGGCAGGACCATCTGGATGCCGGGGGTGGCGCGATCGCCGAAACCGCGCCCGCGTCGAGCTTCTATCACCTGTTTCTGTGCCTGACGGAAGTGCTGCGCGTGCGTGACCGACGGGCGGACCTCTGCTAGAAGCTGCGCTGTCATGACAAACCAGCCTCAATTGCCCGCAAACCCCGTATTCGCGGCCCTCGACACAACCGATCTGGACCAGGCGCGCGCCTGGGCCGAAGCGCTGCGTGGCCATGTCGGCGGGGTGAAGACCGGGCTCGAATTCTTCGCGGCGAACGGCGCCGACGGGGTCCGCGCCATCGTCGACCTCGGCCTGCCGGTTTTTCTCGATCTCAAATTCCACGACATTCCCAATACAGTAGC
>JAQCFD010000135.1 GCA_027618305.1 Pseudomonadota bacterium | reverse complement strand
CCAGGCATCAGGGAGAGTGACTATGCGGAAAACAGTATCGGCACCCGAGGCGAAATCACCGGCCCGCGCGGCCCTGACAGGTGGCGTGGCCGTTGGTGACCAGGTCATCCTGAGCGGCCAGATGGCCTATGACCCGGAATATGACGGCATTCCCCCGGACATGGACGCCGCGGCACAGACCCGGGTCATCATGGAGAAGATCGGGGCGCTGCTGGCGTCCGAGGGGCTCGATTATGGCGACATCGTCAAGGTCACGATCTTCATGACCGACATTACCGACCTGCGCGCGATGAACGAGGTCTATTCGAGCTATGTCCGCGAGCCCTATCCGGCGCGTTCGACCGTGGGCGTGACCTTTCTTGCGGTGCCCAATGGCCGGGTCGAGATCGAGGCGCTCGCCCTTCGCCGCGGCGTCTGAGTACGGCCGCAGGGCTACCGCAGGCCCCAGATACCGACCTTGTCGATGCGCGCCTTCTCTTCGGCGTCGTCATATTGTTCGTTAAGTGCGTGGGGTTCCCTGCCGTGGGTGGCCAGCCGGTGATGGGTTGCCCAGCCCGACCGGATCATTGCCTCACCGAGGGTTTTCCCGCCGGCAAGGCTGCCCCCAGGCAGGTCGCAGCGGGCGACCGGATTGCGGTTGCGGTCGGTCTCGATCACCAAACAGCTTACTTTCTTGCCGTTCACGAGTGTGTCGAGCATGGCCCGGGAAAACGGTCCCCATGGCCAGTTCGAGATCGCGGGCGCGCTGATGCCGTACAGGCGAACCGGCTTCTCCTGCACCAAAATCGTGTCGCCATCGAGAACGCGCGCCTCGCCGACGATGGTGCGGGGAGGTTCGCTCTGGGCTTGCACGCCTGTGGTGCAAAGCAAGATCATCGGGATGAGCGCGAGTATTGTCCGCATGTCAGCTGCGGTCCATCAAAACTGTGTTTGCATCGGTCAGCATCATCACAGTCTAAGTTAACCATGATGATTTTGGAGTCTACAACGCCAAGCGGGTGTCGCGGGCGGCCTTTTTCCGCCCATCCTTGACGGCGCGAAGTACGCGTGCACTGCAACGAATGTCTAATAGACGCATAGGCCGCACTCGGGTTGATTAGAGGCTCGGAGGCGGTTGCGCAGTTTTGCTGCAACGCCATCTAGTTCCTCCGTTCCCCCAACCCCGTCATGGGGTTCTTTAGTGCAGGGCTCTGCCCTGCACTTTTTTTGTTCGCGATCCGGCGCGCGCCCCGGTCGTATTGCCGCGTTTAGTCCGCGCAGCACAGGTGGTTTTTTGTGCTAGGTTTTGCGCCGGGGCCGGTCGTTGCGACCGGCTGGCATGCAACGGTGCGGCGAGCCAATGCTGACCAACTGGACCATCCTTCTCGCGTCGCTGATCTATATCGGCGTGCTGTTCGCGATCGCGTATTGGGGCGACCGCACGGCGCAGCGGCACGGCTCGCGCATTCGCGCCAAGCCCGTGATCTACGCCCTGTCGCTGGCGGTCTACTGCACCTCCTGGACCTTCTACGGCAGCGTCGGGCTGGCCGCGAACTCCGGCTATGACTTCATCCCGGTCTATCTCGGCCCGATCCTGCTGTTCACGGCGGGCTATTTCGTGCTGCGCAAGATCGTGCGGATCGGCAAGGCCGAGAACATCACCACGATCGCCGACTTCATCGCCGCCCGCTTCGGCAAGAGCCAGATGCTTGCCGCGGTCGTCACCCTGATCGTCGTGATCGGAATCCTGCCCTATATCGCGTTGCAGCTGAAGGCGGTCTCGACCAGTTTCAACGTGTTGGTCAGCTATCCCCAGATCATCATGCCGGCCGGGGTCGCGGGGACGGCCTGGTGGGCCGACACCGCGCTCGTCGTGGCGCTGCTGATGGCCGTGTTCTCGATCATGTTCGGGACCCGCAACATCGACGCCACGGAGCATCATCAGGGCATGATGCTGGCGATTGCGTTTGAATCGATCGTCAAGCTTGTGGCGTTCCTGGCGGCGGGCGTCTTCGTCACCTTCTGGATGTTCGACGGGTTCGCGGACCTGGCGGCGCGCGCCGGGGCGGTGGACAGCATCGCCGCGCGGTTTGCCGTCGACATCCATGCGTCGAAATGGGTGACGATCACGTTGCTGTCGCTGATGGCGATCATCTGCCTGCCCCGCCAGTTCCATGTGGCGGTGGTCGAGAATGCGGACGAGGGCGAGCTCAAGACGGCCGCCTGGATGTTCCCCGTCTATCTCGTGCTGATCAATATCTTCGTCATTCCGATCGCGCTGGCCGGGCTGCTGTTGTTTGGCAATGGCGGGGGCAGCAGCGGGGTCGACGCCGACACCTTCGTCCTCACATTGCCAATGCTGGCGCAGCAGGAGACGCTCACGCTGTTCGTGTTTATCGGCGGCCTGTCGGCGGCCACGGGCATGGTGATCGTCGCCACCGTGGCGCTGGCGACGATGATCTCGAACGACGTCTTCACGCCGCTGTATCTGCGCTACTGGTATGGCGATGCGCGCAGCGATGCCGATGTCGGCGCGACATTGCTGAACGTCCGCCGCATCGCGATGACCGCCATCCTGCTCCTGGCCTTCGCCTATTACCGCGTGGCCGGAGACGGCCAGGCGCTGGCGTCGATCGGCCTGATCTCGTTCGCCGGTGTCGCCCAGTTCGCACCGGCGATCTTCGGGGGTATTTTCTGGTCCCGGGCGACCCGCCTCGGCGCGCTTGCCGGCATCCTCGCGGGCAGCGCTGTATGGCTCTACACGCTGCTGTTGCCCACGTTCGCGGCCAGTTCGTGGTTCCCGGAGACGCTCCTCACGGCAGGTCCGGCAGGCATCATGTTGCTGCGACCCCAGGCCCTGTTCGGCATGGAATTCGGTGACCCGCTGTCCCACGGCGTGTTCTGGAGCCTGTCGGCCAACATCGTGCTGCTGGTCGCCCTGTCGCTGTTCAGCAGGCCGAGCGTGGTCGAACGCGGGCAGGCGCGCGCCTTCGTCGAGGTGATGGGGGCGGAGCGCACCGCCCGGCCGCGAACCTACAAGGGCGCCCTGACGATCCGTGATCTGGAGGAATTGACCGGGCGCTATCTGGGGACCGTCGTGACGGCGCGGGCATTTGCCCAGTATCTGGCCGAGCGGGACCCGTCAATGTCGGCCGATGACCCGATCGACGCCGGGGTGTTGCGGTTCTCGGAACGGCTGCTCGCCAGCGCGATCGGGGCGTCTTCCGCGCGGCTGGTCATCGCCCTGTCGCTTGAGCGCGAGGACATCGACATGGAAAGCGCCATGTCGCTGCTCGACGGCGCGTCGGCCGCCATTCAGTACAATCGCGAATTGCTGCAGATGACCATGGAGAATATGCGCCAGGGCATCGCGGTGTTCGACGAGGATCTGCGTCTCGCCTGGCTGAACGAACGGTTCCGGGATTATCTCGGCCTGCCGGAAAAATATGGCCGTGTGGGCGTGCCGGTCGAAGACATCATCCGCTACACCGCCGAGCAGGGCGAGTATGGGCCGGGCGAGGTCGAGACGATCGTCCGCGACCTGCTGGCCCAGTATCACCTGCGCGAACCCGCGACCTATGAGCGCCGCCTCGACGACGGGACTGTGCTGGAAGTCCGCACCAGCCCGATGCCGGCCGGCGGCGTCGCGGTCAGCCTGATGGATCTGACCGATCGCGTGCAGGCGGCGGCGGAACTGGAGGTGGCCAAGCGCGAGCTGGAGCAGCGTGTCGACGAGCGCACCCGCGATCTGATGGACCTGAACGAGCAGCTGCGCCGGGCCTCGGACGCCGCCCAGCAGGCCAATCTGGGCAAGACCCGGTTCCTGGCGGCGGCCAGCCATGACCTGCTGCAGCCCCTCAACGCCGCCCGGCTGTTTCTGTCTTCCCTGGCCGAGCGGCCGATTGAACAGGAGAATGCCGAGCTGGTCGGGCGGGTCGATACGTCCTTGCGGTCGGTTGAAGATCTGCTCACGGGGCTGCTGGATATTTCGAAACTCGATGCCGGAGGTGTCGCGCCGCAGATCGAGGATTTCCCGGTCGACGAGCTGCTCCGTGCGCTGGGGACTGAATTTGCCCCGTTTGCCGAGGAACGCGACATCGACCTGCGCGTCGTGGCCTCGAACCGGATTGTGCGCAGCGACCGCCGCCAGCTGCGCCGCATCCTGCAGAATCTCCTGTCCAACGCCATCCGCTACACCCCGACGGGGGGGCGCGTGCTGATCGGTTGCCGGAGTGCGGGCGAGCGCGTGAAGCTGGAAGTCTGGGACACCGGCCCGGGCATTCCCGAAGATATGCGCGACGCGGTGTTCCAGGAGTTTCAGCGTCTGCCCCATGGCGAGACCGATGACCGGGGGCTCGGCCTGGGGCTCGCCATCGTCGAGCGGATCGCACGCATGCTTGGCCACACGATCGAGCTGCGAAGCACGCAGCAGAACGGCTCCGTCTTTGCGGTGACGGTCCCGCGCGGCAATGCGTCCGATGTGGTCGACGCGGCGACGCCGCACCCGGTGATCCGGGCCGGCGAGCTGACCGGCGCAGTGGTGCTATGCATCGACGACAATCCCGATGTCCGCGATGGCATGGCGGCGTTGCTGGGAGGCTGGAATTGCGATGTGCGGACCGCCGCGGCCGGGAGCGAATGGCGGCGCGTGCTGGGGGGCGATGCGCCCGATTTGATCGTCGCCGATTATCATCTCGGCGGCGACGAGAAGGGCCCCGATGTGGTCACCGAGGTTTGCGGCGTGTTCGAACGTGTGATCCCGGCGATTATCGTCACAGCCGACCCGTCCGAGGAGCTTCGCGTCGAGGCGGGGCGTCGAGGCCAGCAGGTGCTCGGCAAGCCGGTCAAGCCGGCCGCACTGCGGGCCCTGATGACCCGCATGCTGGCGCAGCGCGCGACGGTACGCCGCGCGGCATCCTGATTTTCAGAGGGGCGGTGGCGAACGCCTTAGCCGGCGGGCACGTCGCGGGCCGGGTCCTCGACATGCAGACGGCCGGCGAGGATGACGGCCTGGGTCCGGCTGTTGACGTCGAGCTTCTGCAGGATCGCCGAGACGTGAGATTTGACCGTCGCTTCGGAAATCTCGAGATCGTAGGCGATCTGTTTGTTCAGCTTGCCGTCCGACAGCATGCCGAGCACGCGCAACTGTTGCGGTGTCAGCGCCGCGAGACGGGTGGCGAGCACGGCATCTTCCGCCGACGTGTCTGGCAGGTCGTTCGTTCCCGTCGGCAACCAGGTGTTGCCGGCGATGATGTCACGCACCGCGCCGCGGATGTCATCCACGGGTGCGGACTTGGGGATGTAGCCGGCGGCGCCGTAATCGACCGCCTGACGCATGATGCGCGCGTCCGTGCTGGCCGAGATCATCGCGATCGGGACCTGGGGAAATTCGGACCGCAGGTAGACGAGCCCGGTGAAGCCGCGCATTCCGGGCATGTGCAGATCGAGCAGAAGCAAATCCGGCGCCCCCTCACGGCGGATCGTCGCCTCCGTTTCCGTCAGGCTCGCGGCCTCGTGGAAACGGGCATCGGACATATCCTGTGCGATGGTCTGCTTGAGTGCATCGCGTACCAGCGGATGGTCGTCCGCTATGACGATGACGCAGTCTGTCATGGTTACCCCCCGATCCGGATCGTTGTCCGGGCACTCTTGTCCTTACCTTAGGCTGGCGGGGCGGACGGCGTCCAGCTTGGGTTGGTGCGCCGGTCAGGCGGCGTTGAGCGACCAGTCATAGGCGAGCCAGCCCCGACGCGGCAGATTTGCAATCGTGGGTGCGAACCGGGCGGCAAAATTCTCTGCGCTGCCGGCAGAGGGAACGAAGTCACCTTCGTACCAGCGATAGATTTTGGTCAGATGGAAGCCGTCGGGTGTCGTGCGCAGCCAGCGCGCGCCGGCATGCACATCGCGGGTATGGGCAGCGAGTTCGGCATCGATTGCCCCGCCCGTGAACGCGGCGTTTTGAAGCTTGGGGCAACCGATGCTGGCACAATTGATCGCGAAGTGAATCCGCGGCTCATTGAATTTGGCACGGAGTTCCGTGTTTTCGATGTCGGCCAGGCTCAGAGTCTGGCCGCCCACGGTCCAGCGTCGGGCCGTCCAGCGCGCTTTCGTGGGGATATCGCGGATCGAGGCGATGGGAGCGTGGTCCAGCACCAGCCGCAGGGTGGCAGCATTGTAGGTGTTGATCAGGAGCGCCAGTTTCTCGTCGCGGGCGAGACCGGCGAAGTCGACGCTGGCGATGCGCGACAGATAGCCATCGAGCAGGCCGGCGTAGCGCGCAAGGCCGGCATAGTCGACGAAGCCGTCGTCATCGACGCAACGCCGGAGAAGGTCATCCAGGCCGCCGTGATCGAACCGGCCCGTGCCTGGATCATCGGCGTAGGATTCCCGCAGGACGACCCGGGGCGGGCCGGCCACGCGCAGCAGCCAGCGCCAGGTGTCAGGCGGCGGGATCAAGGATTTCGGCTTTTGCGACATTTGTTTGTTCTGTGGCGGCGTGCATGCCGGCCATGTTTGCATAAAGCCGGTCGCGCAGGCCCGCGCCGTTGACCTCGCACATGGACTTAAGTTCGCCGTCGATCGGCACGAGGAACGCGCAATGGGCGATGCGCGCGCGACCGTTGGGTGTGTCGAGCTCGTCGGCGCTCATGAAATGATGGGCGACGACGGAGAAGCGGTGCAGACGCGTCCGGCCGGTCAGCGCCCGCAGCGCAAACCGCAGCGGGTGGTCGGGATCGAACCGCCGGGCCCAGCCCCAGCCCGTCGCGGGCACATCCCACAGGAAGAAACGCGGCGCGCGAAGCAGCATGCCGACGATCCGGGCGGCGGCCTCCGCCGGGCGGTCGGCGCGGAAGGTGGCCCCGGCGAAATTCGTGAACAGGCGGTCGAGGAAGCGCCTGTCCCGCGCGCTGCTTTCGGGGCTGAGCGGCACGAAGCGATGTCCTGCCCCGGCGTCGGCCGTCATGCCGATCACGAAGCGGCTGCAATCGGGATGGGCCATGAACCACTGGTTGGCCGTGAGCCGGTCCCGGTTGGTCTCCTCGATTGCGAGCCCGCGCGCGATCTCGGCCCATAACGCGTCGGCGGTGACCCGGCCGATGCCGTCCTCGGTGCGTCCGACCTGGGCGACCGGCAACAGCGCGACCATGCGGAACACGTCTGCATGGGTCTGGGCGAAGCGCACGATGTCGCCGACCTCGGGCAGATTGTCCTGGGTCACGGTCACGGTGCTCGCGACCCGCAGGGTGCGGCCGGTCTCGCGGCGGACCCGGCGGATCAGGGCGACGAATTTCTCGCGCAGCGCCATCAGCTCGGCCTCGCGGGCGGCGTGTTTGAAGTCCCGGTCGCGGCGCCCGCGCTGGGTGGTGTCGATGTGCAGGCTGAGTTCTTCCAGCCCGCCCTCGACCATCAGCCGCTTGAGCAGTTCGGGGTCACGCAGGAACCCGTCGCCATGGCTCATCAGCATCGGGATCAGCTCGATGTCGCGGGCGTGGCGCAATATCTCGGTCACCTCGTCGGCCGGGCGCAGGGCTACTTCGCCGTCGGTCAGCTGCACATTGCCCCAGGGGCCGAGTTCGGCCCGCAGCAGATCGAGCTGGGCCTTCACATCGGCCAGCGGGAGTTCGGGGGTGCGGTTGGCGTCGACGCCCAGATAACAGCCGCGGCAGGCGAAGTCGCATTTTGGCATCACGCCGATGGTGGCGCCACAGCCTGCTTCCTGGCGGCCATACATCTGGTTGGCGGTGCGGAAGCGCGGGTCGAGCCGCGCCCAGGCCGCGCCCAGGCTCGCGCGGGTCTCGGGTGACACGGGTGTGCGCACGAGCCGCCAGAGGCGGCCAGGCCCGACGGGACGTTGGTGGGTGGAAATTGTCCCGAGGAAACTCATCACGTTGGTCGTTCGCCCGTTTCTAAGCCCGTTCCTGCAAAATTCTGCGGGTCTTCGTAGGGGGCTTATGTAGCGACCGCCCGCGACGGCGGGGACTCAACTTATTGTGTGGAGACGGGCGGGTTTGAAACCCGCCCCTACACCCGTGGAGGTTTTCCTCTCATACCTTCCGACGCACCGGCACAATTCTTTGGTAGGGGCGGGTTTGAAACCCGCCCGCAGGCGCCGTCCTCAGGCGGAGGGACCCGGCAATGTGATCCCGTAGCGCCAGCGCTCGATGGTGACGTCGGCGAACACGCCACCATAGTTGAGCGGCTCGCCGGCCCAGAATTCTTCGCAGGCCGCCCGGCCGGGATATTCCATGATCATCATGGAGCCGATCATCCGGCTGCCGTCATCGTTGAACATCGGCCCGCGGGCCACGTAACGGTCCATGACCGAGGCCTGGAACTTGTGGTGGGCCTCGGCGACCGCCGCGCGGGCTTCCTTGGCGTTGGGTATGTCGATCGCGGTGATCACGAACTGTTCCCAACCCTCAGTCCGGGGATAGTCGTTGTAGCGGAGCGCCATGGATGACGACCAGCGGGTGATCGAAATCTCGCCGAACGCGCCGGCCCGGGTGTAGCCCTCGTTGTTCATCCAGTCCTCGGCGGCCGCCTTGTCGGGCGCATCGATCAGGGCCATGGCCCCGGCCGGCGCGGAACCGTCTTCGGTCAGCAGGGGTCCGGAGAAGCGGATCTGCGGCTCGGTCGCGCGCAGATAGGCCTGATGGGCGTCCATCGCCGCCTTGCGCGCGTCGAGCCCGCCGTCGGCCTTGAAGTAACCCTTGCAGATCCAGGACGGGCTCTTGGTCCGGTAATATTCCTCGAGCTCGGCCTTCGACAGACCGTAACGCGGATCGCCGGGCAGCGCGCCGGACGGATTGTTGGGATCGGACATGATGTTGGTTTCCCCTGAATGAATGTTGTTGGCCGCATGGTCGCTGCTGTTCTGGCCAAACACAAGACTCCCGGGATCCTGCGACGACGGGCGGGTTTGAAACCCGCCCCTGCAAACGTTTGGAGGGCGGCCGTAGGGGCGGGTCTGTAACCCGCCCGCG
>JAQCFD010000134.1 GCA_027618305.1 Pseudomonadota bacterium | reverse complement strand
CGGCATGCGCTGCGACGCGAAGCTGAAGATGTCCTTCACGATGCGCATCGAGGGCGCGGGCGGATAGATGTAGGTGTTGCGGACCATGAACTCCTTGAGGATGTCGTTCTGGATGGTCCCGGTCAGCTCTTCGGGCGCGACGCCCTGCTCCTCCGCGGCGACGATGTACAGCGCGAGGATCGGCAGCACCGCCCCGTTCATCGTCATCGACACGCTCATCTCGTCGAGCGGGATGCCGTCGAACAGAATTTTCATGTCCTCGACGCTGTCGATCGCGACCCCGGCCTTGCCCACATCACCGACCACGCGCGGATGATCACTGTCATAACCGCGATGGGTGGCCAGATCGAAGGCCACCGAAAGTCCGCGTTGTCCGCCCGCAAGCGCCTTGCGATAGAAGGCGTTGGATTCCTCCGCCGTGGAGAAGCCGGCATACTGGCGCACGGTCCAGGGGCGCCCGGCATACATCGTCGCCTTGGGGCCGCCGACGAACGGGGCGAAACCGGGCATGCTGTCGAGCCAGGCGATGTCCTCGAGATCGGCCGCCGTATAGATCGGCTTGATCGCGATTCCCTCGGGTGTCTCGCCGATCAGATCATCGGGTTCGCGCCCGCGCAGTTCCTCGGCGGCACGGGCCGTCCAGTCAGCAAGCGTATGTTTCGGGAATTCGGCCATTTTCCGGCTCGTTGTGCTCGTTCACGGTGGCCGGAAAGTATAGTGCGTGGTCGAGGGCCGGTCTATTGATCGCCGGATGCCGCCTTGTGCATGACTTCGTCTATACGCAGGAACGCGACGCGGGCATCGAATCCCCGCAACTCAGCCGATTCCTCGCCAAATTCCCGCTGTGCCAACAATGCGGCGACAGCCGGATCATCGGCCATGCTCGCCGACAGGATGATACCCCCGCCCCGGCTTTGCCCCTGGAGCCGGGCCGTCATGTTCACCGTCGTCCCGAAATAGTCGAGCCGATCGTTCAGCGTGACCGCAATACAGGACCCCTCGTGGATACCCACCTTGATGGCAACCACGTTGTCCCCCCCGGCGCTTTGCGCGTGGCTGCGGTTGAATTCTGCCACGGCCTGCTGAATCTCCAGCGCCGCGGCGAGCGCCTGTCCCGGCTCGACGAAGGCGGCCATCACGGCATCCCCGATGGTCTTCACCACCGCACCATCATGTGCGCGCACAATCCCGGTAAGAAACGCGCAGTGATCACGCACAAGGCCATAGGCACGCGCGTCACCGATCGATTCATACAGGGCGGTTGATCCGCGCAAATCGGTGAACATGAGCGTCACCCGCTGAATCGCGACCTCGTCGCCGGGCCGGAGCACCTGATCGGAAAACAGATCGCGGAACGCCTGCATTGCGGTCACACGATCGGCCGTCAAAGCGTCGCGTTCCCAGGCGCGCTCTTCGATGACGACGTTGCGGTCATGCGCCGAGGCATTCACGAGCCGCAGCTTCCCGGCCCCGGCCGGTGCCCCCACGGAGACGGTCCCGTCGCCGATCCGTACTTCCAGAATCCCGCCGCCCTCAAGATCGAAATTCGCCTCGGGTCCGGCCTCCAGCGTGCGCACCAGGTAACGTCCCGCGGCAAACGACGCGTCGAGTTCGCGCGTGGTCCCGGCCTCGACGCAAAGCTGCGCTGCGATATGGGGCGTGCTCATCGGCCCGAACATGCAGTATTCGCCAAACGCGACGGGGCGTATCCCGGCGGCGGGCTGAAAACTCAGTTCCACATTGCGGGAAAAATCGCGGCCATAGTCGATGTTGCAGGTGCCGCAATGGGCGCCGGTCGGCAATTCATCGAGGCCTGCGGAGATGGACTTGGCCACCCGACAGCGCGGGCACAGGATATCCCAACGCAAATCGAGCAGCCCTGCGCGTGTCGCCTCGAGGCAAACCTCGATCACGTGGCGCGGCGGCGCGTGCCATTGCCGTGCCAGTGCCAGCGGCCTGATTTTGACGACGTCCACTTCCGGCCCCGTCGTCGCGTGCCGCGCCAATCGTTCGGCGAGCCCGTGGGCATAGGGCGTGGCGTTGATGGCCTCGACGGCCCGCGCGATGCGCTGCTGGGCGGCGGCATCGAATGTGGGCGGCGCAACATCGAAGGGCACGTCGCGTTCGCCGCGGGCGAATTGCGCAATCGAACCCACCAGGTTCGAGAAGGTCTTGCCGGTGGATTTGAAGAACACGGTGCGCAGCAACAGCTCGCCGAGAATATTCGCGGCCTCGGCTTCGAGCACATAGACAACGCGGCTCTGCACACCATCCGGACCGGCCGGCTCGACCTCAAGTGTCGCGCACAGCATCTTCAGCGGCCCTTTGGTGAAGTGCCGGCGATGTTCAAACCATTTGTTGGCGACCCAGTTCACCGGCTCCTCGCGCCACGCGAGCGTTAACGGGCCAAGCTTCGAGACCGCGGTGAAAAGCACGGACCCGTCATCCTGGGGTGTTTCGGTAATGTCGTGTTTGGGAAGGCCTGCCGCCTCGTTGAACCGGGCCGTATCGGACAGGATTAGCCAGATTTCCTCGGGTGAGGCATCGAAGGACCAGACCCATTCGTGACGATGCACGCGCAAACCTAATCTCCCCATGTTCTGCAACAGCGCGACAAATCCGTTCCGGCGCGGCGCAACCGCACCACCGACCGTTAGTACATACTACGTTCGCGGGCGGTTACCAGATCAAACCCGGCATCGCATATCGTGGTGCCTGCCCGACTTCATCGAGCAGCACAGCCAGTTTTTCGGGTGCCGGCAACGCCCCGGGGGCGGCCCCCAAACGCTCGGCGGCGATGCCACCGACGATGAAGGCGGCATCAATGTCCGCCGCCGCCGCGCCGGCGACGGCCGTCAACAGGCCGTCACCGATCATCAGCACACGCCGCCGGTCCGGATCGCCGAGATGGCGCAGCACCGCGTCATAGACCGGCCGGTAGGGTTTGCCGTGCCAGGCGACGTCGCCGCCATATCGGGTCTCATAAGCCTCCGCCATCGCGCCCGCGCAAATTTCGCGCACGGATCCGCGCATAACCTCACGATCGGGATTGGTACAGATCATCGGTAGCCCGGCGGCGGCGGCCCGCTCCAATTCAGGAAGATAATCTTCCAGCACATGATCCGGCTCTCGCGGGCCGGTGCAGATAAAAAAATCCGCGTCCTCGATTTCGGCAGCAGCATCGATGCCGGGGTTGTCGAGCATGGGCCGGTGCCGTTCCGGCCCGATAAAGGCCGCACGCCGGCCGAGCTTTGCATGCCAGGGATCTGTCCGATCGCGGATGGCGTGCCACGCGATTTCACCGGAACAGAAAATCTCTTCATAGATGGTGTCGGGAATGCCGATTTGCGCCAGGACATCGCGCACCCCGGACACGCGGAACGGGGCATTTGAAAGAAAAACAATCCTGGCGCCCGCCGAACCAAACTTCTCCAGACACGCGACCGCGCCCGGCAGCGGCTCGATACCGTTATGCAGGGTGCCCCACAGATCGACGATCAGATGATCATAACGGACCGAGAGGCTTTCAAAGCCAGGAAGGAGTTCTGTTTTCATGAGCCGCCGGGTCGTAGCAACGCGATGTGACAGGCGTATGCCATGCCCTGATGCCCGAAGGAAGGGGCCCACAGAGAACGGATTGAAAACCATCGGCTCAAGTGCGCGCGGCGCAACACTGAACGACAACTAGTCGGTTCGGCTCAACCGGGGCTCGCCGAAGAGATATCCCTGACCATAGTCGATCTCGAAATCGAGAAGCTCGACCACCTGCCGCTCGTTCTCGATCTTTTCGACAATCAGGTCGAGACCGTCGCGATCGAGCATCTCCTTGATGTCTTCGCGGGCGATATCGCCAACCAGCTCAGCATTGGTGTCGAGCAGGAACGACGCATCGAGTTTCACGAAACGGAAATTCTTGGCCGAGAGGCCCTGGATGTCGAGGTTCAGGTGGGTCACCTGATCAAGCGAGAACCGGAACCCGAGATCGGCAAGTCGCGCCAGGTTCCCGATGGTGACCGGGGGTGCGGTTTCGATATCGGCCTGGCCGAACTCGAAGAACAGCTTCGGCGCCAGGTCGGTATTCTCGGATACGAAATCCACAAAATCACCGATGAAGGCTGTGTCGCCCAGGCTTTCGCGGGAAATATTGCAGAAGAAGGCCGTATCGTAGTTCCGCTTCTGGGTCCGCCGGATCAGCTGCACGCATCGGAACAGCAGCATATTGTCGATCGCACTGACGAGGCCCTCGCGCTCGGCGACGTGGATATACTGGCCCGGGCCGATCACCGTGCCGTCCGCGCCGCGGATTCGCGTATAGCATTCGTAGTAGCGGTTTTTGCGCTGGGGCAGGCTGACGATCGGCTGGAGATAAACATCGACCCGATCGAGACGAAGGGCTTCACGCACAATGTCGATAATCTGGGGATCGTCGACGACACCAAAATCATCGCCCGAAGGTGCACTGACCGCCTTGCCGCCCTCCACGGCGACCAGTTTGGGTCGCTCGGCGAGTCGTACTTCGCCGACGGCCAAGACTCTCGCCTCCTGTTTGCGGGAGAACACCTCGATCAGGCCCTGCAGCACCTTTACCTCGGCAATCACCTCGGAAACGCGCTGTTCGCCGGCCCGGCCTGCCTGATCGACAGTCTGGCGCATTTGCAGCGCCTGGGTCTGGGTGTTGAGCATATCCTCGGCAATTTCCCGTGTCTGGCGTCGAACAACCGTCAGTTCCTGCAAGAGGCGGCGGTTGCGGTCCAACTGGGCGAACACCAGATGCGCGACTGCACAGGCGAGGAACAGCAATCCTGCCGCCAGGGGTGCAACCTGCGCCGACAACGCCGGCACGAATGCCGGCGCAACCAGCGCCACAGCGCTTGCGACCACAAAATAGGACGCGATGATTATGATATGCAGAATCATTGACATAGCTTTGAGGCGCAGATTGACGCCGAAGCCTTGCGATATGGTTAACGCAAATTAAGATCGATCCGCGGCTAATCCTGCCGTTCGACAGGGAGAATCTGTTCCACCAGCGTTGACCAGTAGGTCACGCCGATCGGGATGATCTCATCGTTGAAGTCATAACCCGGATTGTGGAGCATGCAACCGCCCGCGCCGTCCCCATTCCCGACCCATACATAACTGCCCGGCTTCTCGCGAAGCATGTAGGCGAAGTCCTCGGACCCCATGCTCGGCACCGGGCTGCGTTCGATATTCTCCTCACCCACGATGGCCGATGCCGCCGCCTCGGCGTGCTCGGTTTCCTCCACGCTGTTGACCGTGGCGGGATAACGCCGTTCGTAGCGCAGCTCCGCCGTGCCGCCGAACGCCGCACAAACGCCGTCGGCGATCCGGCGCATCGCCGGCTCGACCCCGTCGCGGACCGCCTCGCTGAACGATCGCACCGTGCCCCGCAGAACGACCTCATCGGGAATGATGTTGTAGGCATCGCCGCCGTGAATCTGGGTCACCGACACGACGAGTGAATCGATCGGGTCGATGTTCCGGCTGGTGATGGTTTGCAACGCGTCCACGACCTTGGAGGCCATGACGATGCTGTCGATGCCTTGATGGGGCATCGCCGCATGGCTGCCGCGTCCCTTTATCACGAGATCAAAAATATCGAACGCGGCCATCATCGGGCCCGGCGCGACCGCAAACTCACCCACCGGCATCCCCGGCCAATTATGCATCCCGTAGATCGATTCAACCGGGAACTTCTCGAACAGGCCGTCCTTGACCATCACCTCGGCGCCGCCCTCAGCCTCCTCGGCGGGCTGGAACACGAAATACACGGTGCCGTCGAACTGTTTCGTCTCGGCGAGATATTTGGCAGCCCCCAGCAACATTGTCGTATGCCCGTCATGGCCGCACCCATGCATCAGCCCGGGCGTTTTCGAGGCGTGTTCGAATTCATTGCCCTCTTGCATGGGCAGCGCGTCCATATCCGCGCGCAGCGCAATCGCGCGGTTGCCGGTGCCGACTTTCAACTGGCCGACAATGCCGGTCTTGGCCAGGCCACGATGCACATCAACGCCGAAGCTCTCGAGCCGTTCGGCCACGAGCGCGGACGTGCGCTTCTCCTCGAAGGCCAGCTCCGGATGGGCGTGGAAGTCCCGGCGCCATTCGGTCAAAAGTGCGTGGTCGCGGGTGATCTCGTCCTTGATGTTCATCTCATCCTCATTCCGGCCGTCCCAAAGTGCACGCTTTACAGCACCCGGTGATCTGCGACGGGGATACGTTGCCGCACCAGTTCGAGGTAATCCAGTTCGACGGTTGCGGTGGCATGGCCTGTCCCATCGCGTGCCTGGGCCAGGATATGGCCCCAGGGATCGACGACCATCGAATGCCCCCAGCTCGCGCGCTCGTCGTTGCCCTCGCGGTAGGTGCCAGTCTGCGCCGCCGCTACCACGAAGGTCTGGGTCTCGATGGCCCGGGCCCGCAGCAATACCTCCCAATGGTCCTTGCCGGTCGGCAAGGTAAATGCCGCCGGGACCATGATGACGTCAGCGCCCGCCTCGGCCAGCGCGCGATACAACTCGGCAAAGCGCAAGTCGTAGCAAATGCTGCAGCCGACGGTGAGGTCGCCGGCCCGGTAGGTCACAATCTCGCGGCCCGCGCCGAAGGTCGCCGATTCCCGGTATTCCCGACCGTCGGGCGTCGACACGTCAAAAAGGTGGATCTTGCGATACCGCGCCAACTCGTTGCCCGACCGATCGAAGGCGATGGTCGTGTTGAAGAATTCGTCACCGGCGCGCTCCACGAAACTGCCGCCATGCACAAACACACCATGACCGCGCGCCATCTCACGCAGGGATTCGTATGCCGGACCGCCCGCATCGCCTGATGCCGGCAACTCCTCGGCCGCGGCGCGCTTGTCGGCGACCGAGCTTCCCATAAA
Organism: Pseudomonadota bacterium; assembly: GCA_027618305.1. Taxonomy (GTDB): domain Bacteria; phylum Pseudomonadota; class Alphaproteobacteria; order UBA6615; family UBA6615; genus UBA8079. The sequence goes on along the minus strand of JAQCFD010000134.1, from coordinate 2,103 downwards.
GGCGAACACCTCGGGCAGGACCAGCATGTCCGGCGCATCGGCCTCAATGGCGCGCGACGCCAGCCCACGCGCCTGTTCCAGGTTCGCGGATTTATCGCTACGGGTGTTCATCTGAAGCACGGAAATTTTCATGTCGGCATGGTAGCGCAGCACAATAATCCTGTCTCGCGAACCACAGCGTCGTTGGCCTGCGCCGAAAAGTCGGCTAGCTAGGGCGGACAATTCGGCTAGCTAGGGCGGACAATAAGGAGAATTAGATTGGCAACCGGCCGCATCACACCCGTCATCCTGTCCGGTGGCTCCGGCACGCGCCTGTGGCCCATGAGCCGCAGGGACTATCCGAAGCAGTTCCTGCCGCTGGCGGGCGACAACTCGATGCTTCAGGAGACCGCGCTGCGCGTCTGCGTGCCGCAGCGCTTCGCGCCCGTGCTCGTGGTCTGCAACGAAGAACACCGCTTCATGGTCGCCGAACAATTGCGCCGCCAGGAGCAGGAAGCCCAGGGCATCCTGCTGGAACCTGTCGGCCGCAACACCGCGCCCGCCCTCACGGCCGCCGCCCTGTGGTTGCTCGACCGTGATCCCGACGCGATCATGCTGGTGCTGCCATCCGACCATGTGGTGCAGAATGTCCCGGCCTTCCGCGAGGCGGCCTACATCGCCGCCGAGGCTGCCCAGACCGGTCGGTTGGTGACGTTCGGCATCACACCGCGCGCCCCGGAAACCGGGTTCGGCTACATCGCCGCCGGGGCTCCGGTGGAAGGCATTGACGGCGTGCGCGACGTGGACGGCTTTGTCGAAAAGCCGGACCTCGCAACCGCGCAGCGCTTCGTGGACGGTGGCGATCATTTCTGGAACAGCGGCATGTTCGTCTTCCGCGCCGACACGCTGGTCGCGGAGATCGACCGGCTGACCCCCGAGACAGGTATCGCCTGCCGGGCGGCGATGGCCAACGGGACCGAGGACCTCGATTTCTTTCGCTTGGACGCCGATGCATTCGGTGCGGCACCCGCGACCTCCATCGACTATGCAGTCATGGAGAAGACCTCCCACGCGGCCGTCGTCCCGGTCGATATGGGCTGGTCCGATGTCGGCTCGTGGCGCGCGCTCTGGGAAATTGGTGCAAAGGACAATGCCGGCAATGTTGTCGAGGGTGACGTGATCCAGGTCGGCTCGCGCGACTGCTATCTGCGCAGCGACGGCACGCTTGTCGCTGCCATCGGGCTCGAGGATTTCGTCGTTGTGGCGTCGGCCGATGCGGTGCTGGTGGCCCCGAAGGACGAAGTCCAGCATGTCCGCGATATCGTCGACGCGCTTGCCAAGTCCGGGCGCAAGGAAGCCGTGACCTTCCCCGAGGTCTATCGGCCGTGGGGCTGGTACAAGACCCTCAACACCGGGCCGGGGTTCCACGTCAATCGAATCTCGCTGCATCCGGGCGGGCGGGTGAACCTGCGCCGCCACCGGCATGCCGCCCAACATTGGACGATCGTCGACGGCACCGCCGACGTGACATTGGAGGGCGCGCAGCACCTGCTGGAGCCCGGCGAATCCATATCCATCCCCGCCGGGGCGGCCCACGCGCTGGCGACCGCCGACAATCGCCCCCTGACCCTGATTGAGGTTCAGGCTGGGCCCAATGCCGGCAAGGACGAGTTCGAACGCCTGGAATCCGCCTGAAAACCGGGCGAAACCGCCAGATACTTGCCGGGATCGCCGCGTGCGCCTAACGTTCGGTGAGAAACGCACGGCAAACCAACATATTCAGACAAGGCAAGACCCATGGCACCGTCCGACCGGACCCAATTTGCGCCCAATTCCGCGGCCGCACGCGACATCGCGTACTACCTGCATCCCTTCACCAACCCCAAGGTGCATGAGGAGAACGGCCCCTTCATCGTCAACGAGGGCAAGGGCATCTATGTCTATGACGATCAGGGCAAGGAATATATCGAGGGCATGGCCGGCCTCTGGTGCACCTCGCTAGGTTTCGGCGAGGAACGTCTTGCCAAGGTTGCCTATGAGCAGATGCTGCGCCTGCCCTACATTCAGGGCTTCACCCATCGCTCCAACGAAGTGGCCATCGATCTCGCCGAAAAGCTGATCAAG
>JAQCFD010000133.1 GCA_027618305.1 Pseudomonadota bacterium | reverse complement strand
CCGATCAAAGGCAGCATGACATAGGGGCCCTGCTCGAAGCCCCACACGGCGAGTGTCTGGCCGGCGTCTTCGAAGACGGGCTCCTGATCCGGCATCGTGTTGCCGAGGAGTAATGTTGGGAGCGCGGTAAAGAACCGCGTCGCTGCCAGGTTTGCCCGATCCATGTCGCCCTGCAGTAGAGAGTGCAGGAAGCTCAGGGGCATGAAGAGATTGGTAATGAAGTTCTCAACCGGCGGTTTCAACTCATCGGGAAACAAATCGCGGTAAGTGACGGCCGTTGGCTGCAGGACCAGTTGGTCAACCGCCACGTTGGCGGAGAATATCAGGCGGTTCGCCGGCTCGAACGGATCGTTCGCCTTTTCGAATTCCGCCATAGCTTCCTCGTCGCCGCTTGGCGGAATCGCGCACGCCGTCAGCGCACCCATCAGCAGCGCGGCGAACAAGAAGCGAGAAGGTTTTAGGTCAGTCAGTGTTTTCAACATTATCTCTATTCCACATCGCAAGTCCGGCTCCCTTACCCAGAAAAAAAGCCGTATGCGTGACCTGCACACAAAGCCACCGCCCCATCATGCGCTGATGCCCTTGCGGGAACCTTAACATGCCGCCCCCGCGACATGCCTTGATCGAGTTGTGTGATGAATTTGCTACCACAGCCCTCGGGGGAGCGCCATACGTCAAGCCGGTGATCCACTTGGTGTCCAAAAGACTGTTGCAAAATAGAAACAGTTTGTGGCGACGAATCGAGCATAACCATGAGAATTTTGTAGAAAACATAAATATATAAATATATGTTTATGTCATTGTTCGTGCGAATCGTTGCAAGGTGTGCCGATTCGTTTCCATTCCGCCAAAGCAATTCCTCATCCGGATTTCAAAAGAACGCCATCATCGTCATGGATCAAGTCCTTGCAATCTTGCGCGCGGCCGGGGAGCCAAACCGCCTTCGTATCCTGGCCTTATGTGCCCAGGGCGATTTAACCGTCAGTGAATTGACGCGAATCCTCGGTCAGAGCCAGCCCAGCATTTCCCGCCATCTCAAACTCCTGTGTGATGCCGGACTGCTGGAGCGATTGCAGGAGGGCAGCTGGGCGTTCTTCCATCTCGCATCGGGCACGCCAACTGCTGATATTCTGCGATCGCTGGTCGATGAGATCGACGATGCAGACGGGCTTGTGGCGCGGGACCGTCAGCGCCTCGGCGAAATCAAGGATGCGCGGGCAAGCCGCGCGGAAGCGTATTTTCGCCAAGCCGCCGGTTCCTGGGACCAGATTCGCGCGTTGCACGTCGATGAAGCTGTGGTCGAGGCGGCGATTCAGGATCTTCTGGTGGACGAAACCCATGACTCATTGCTGGACATCGGCACGGGGACAGGTCGCATGCTGCAGTTGCTGGGCAATCGCGTCCGCGAGGCTGTCGGCGTCGACCAGTCGCGCGACATGCTCGCGGTGGCGCGGACCAATCTTTCGGAGCCGCAGCATCGCAATTGCAATGTGCGCCAGGCAGATATGTATCAGCTGCCGTTCAATGACCGGTCGTTCGATCTCGTGATCCTGCACATGGTGCTGCATTTTGCCGACGAACCTGGCGACGCTATCCGCGAAGCCGCCCGCGTCCTGAGGCCGGGCGGCACCTTCCTGGTGGCGGATTTTGCCCCCCACACGATGGAGGAACTGCGCGACGACCACGCCCATCGGCGCCTCGGATTCCGAACGGAAGAAGTTGGCGACCAGGACCTGGAAACAACCGATGTTCGCACCCTGCCGGGCAGCTCTCTCAACGTCACCATTTGGAAAACCCGACGGCCTGCGGATGTGCAGGCCCTCGACACGCGCGCCAGCGCCAAGGAACACGCATGACATTCGTTACAGGAAACCTTGAACAGGCCGCTGGCGACCGCCAGCTGTCCGTCAGTTTCGAATTTTTTCCGCCGAAGACGGCGGAGATGGAGAAATCCCTGTGGGACACGGTCTGTGATCTGGCGCCGATTGATCCGTCCTTTGTGTCGGTGACCTATGGCGCGGGCGGCTCGACGCGCGCGCGAACCCATGCAACCGTTTCACGGATCGTCAACGAGGCGGGGCTGACGGCGGCGGCGCATTTGACCTGCGTGGACGCCACGCGTGCCGAGATCGAGGGTGTCGCGCGGGATTATTGGGCCGCGGGTGTCCGGCATATCGTCGCCCTGCGCGGCGACCCGCCGGAAGGTGAGGCGGGCTACACCCCCCATCCCGATGGCTACGCCTACGCGGCCGATCTGGTGGCGGGACTGCAAGCGGTCGCACCGTTCGAGATTTCGGTGGCGGCCTACCCGGAAACCCATCCCGAGGCCCCCAGCGCCGACTTTGATATCGACAATCTGAAGCGCAAGGCCGACGCCGGCGCGACCCGCGCCATCACCCAATTTTTCTTCGACAACGACGCGTTTCTGCGCTTTCGCGACAAGGTCGCGCTGGCCGGGATCGATATTCCCGTGGTGCCGGGGATCATGCCGGTCGTTAACTTCAAGAGTATGACCCGGTTTGCGGCCATGTGCGGCGCCAGTGTACCCGCGTGGCTGGCCGAAGCGTTCGCGGGCCTGGACGATGACCCGGCGGGCCGGGTCGAGGTCGGCGAGCGTGTTGCGAGTGAGCAGTGCCTCGAGCTGCGGTCCCACGGGATCGATAACTTCCATTTCTACACATTGAACCGCGCGGACATGACCCATGCGATCTGTCGCAATCTGGGCGTGGCTGGCAGCGTTTCGGAGACGAAGGCAACATGATCCCGGTGCGAACCAAGAAGGCGCTCTCCGATGAGCTCGCCGAACGCATTGTCGTTCTGGATGGTGCGATGGGGACGGAGATTCAGGCTCTGAAGCTCGTCTCGGCGGATTACCACGGCAAGCATTTCGAAGGCCTTGGCAACGATCTGACCGGGAACAACGACATCCTCAACCTGACCGCGCCCGATGCGATCCGCGATATTCACCTGAGCTACCTGGCCGCCGGCGCCGACATCGTGACCACGAACACCTTCAACGCGACCACGGTGTCGCAGGCCGACTACGCGATGGAAGAGTATGTGGTCGAGATCAATTCCGAGGGTGCACGTCTTGCCAACGAGGCGTGCGACCAGGTGATGGCGGCGGCGCCCGACCGGACCTGCTGGGTGGCTGGCGCGTTGGGGCCGACCAACAAGACCACGTCGATCTCGCCCGACGTAAACGACCCAGGGTACCGGGCGATCGACTTCGACACGCTCAAGGACTCCTACAAGCAGGCGGCGCGCGCCCTGCTGGTGGGTGGCGTGGATCTGTTTCTGGTTGAGACCATCTTCGACACGTTGAATGCGAAGGCCTGCATCTTCGGGCTTGAGGAATTGTTCGAGGAAACCGAAGAGCGGCGGCCACTCCTGATTTCGGGCACGATCACGGATCTCTCGGGGCGTACGCTGACGGGCCAGACACCGGAAGCATTCTGGAACTCGGTCCGCCATGCCCGACCACTGACCATCGGGCTCAACTGCTCCCTGGGTGCCGAGGGCATGCGCCCCCACCTGGTAGAGCTGTCGCGGATCGCGGATACCTTTATCTGCGCCTACCCCAATGCGGGGTTGCCGAACGAATTCGGGGAATATGACGAGCAGGCCGAGGAGACGGCCGGATTCGTGCGCGAGTGGGCCCAGGAGGGTCTGTTGAACATCATAGGTGGCTGTTGTGGCACCACGCCGGCCCATATCGCGGCCATGCGCAAGGCCGTGGATGGGTTGCCGCCACGCGCCATTCCTGCGCGCCCACCGGCGATGCGCCTGTCCGGCCTCGAACCGTTCACCGTCGCGACCGGAGTATCGGCATGAGCGCGAGCGGCAGCCAGTTCGTCAATATTGGCGAGCGCACGAATGTCACCGGGTCGGCGCGGTTCCGCGAACTGATCACGGTCGGCGACTACGACACGGCGCTCGAGGTAGCCCGCCAACAGGTCGAGAACGGCGCCCAGATCATCGATGTGAATATGGATGAGGGGATGCTCGATTCCGAGGCGGCGATGGTGCGCTTCCTCAACCTGATTGCCGCCGAGCCCGACATCTCGCGGGTGCCGGTGATGATCGATTCCTCGAAATGGTCGGTGATCGAGGCCGGGCTCAAATGCGTGCAGGGCAAGGCGATCGTGAATTCGATCTCTCTCAAGGAAGGTCCTGAACCGTTCCTTGAGCAGGCTCGCAAGGTTCGCCGCTACGGCGCCGCGACCGTCGTCATGGCTTTTGATGAGGACGGGCAGGCTGACACGGCCGACCGCAAGTTCGATATCTGTGCCCGGTCCTACAAGTTGCTGACCGAAGAGGTCGGGTTGCCAGCCGAGGACATCATCTTCGATCCCAATATTTTCGCGGTGGCGACGGGGATCGAGGAGCATAACGAATACGCGATCGCGTTCATCGAGGCGACCAAGCGCATTCGTGCCGAACTGCCCCACGCCCATGTCTCGGGTGGCGTGTCGAACCTGTCCTTCTCGTTCCGCGGCAACAACGCGGTGCGCGAGGCGATGCACGCCGCGTTCCTGTATCACGCCATTCGTGCGGGCATGGATATGGGGATCGTCAATGCCGGCCAGATCATGGTCTATGACGATATTCCAGCTGATCTTCTGGAACGGATCGAGGATGTGCTGTTCAACCGGCGGCCCGACTCGACGGACCGGCTGCTCGAAGTCGCGGATGAGCATCGCAACAGCGGTGCGGCGGCGGCCGAGAAGAACCTCGAATGGCGCGAAACCTCCGTCACCGAGCGGCTCGAATATGCGCTGGTTCACGGCATCGCCGATTTCGTGGTGGAGGACACCGAGGAGGCCCGTCAGGCCGCAGAGCGGCCCCTGCATGTGATCGAGGGCCCCCTGATGGACGGCATGAACGTCGTCGGCGATCTGTTCGGCGCGGGCAAGATGTTCCTGCCCCAGGTCGTGAAAAGCGCGCGGGTCATGAAACAGGCCGTCGCCCATCTCACACCCTTCATGGAAGAAGAGCGCGTGGCGTCCGGCGCGGCCTTCAAGGCCAATGGCAAGATCCTGCTTGCGACGGTCAAGGGCGATGTCCACGATATCGGCAAGAACATCGTCGGCGTGGTTCTTCAGTGCAACAGCTACGATGTCGTGGATTTAGGCGTGATGGTGCCGGCAGAGAAAATTCTTGCCACAGCCCGCGAGGAGAAGGTCGACATCATCGGCGTGTCCGGCCTGATTACGCCCAGTCTGGACGAGATGGTCAGCCTCGCCCGCGAGATGAAGCGGCAGAAGTTCGAGCTGCCCCTGCTGATCGGCGGGGCGACCACCAGCCGGCTGCACACGGCGGTGAAGATCGACCCGGGCTATGACCACCCCGTGATCCACGTGAACGATGCCTCGAAGGCGGTGGGGGTGATGAGTAACCTGTTGTCGAAGACGGCGCGCGACGGATTCGTCGCGCAAATCAAAGCCGAATACGCGACCGCGCGCGAGAAACATGCGGGCAGCGGCCGGGAATCCAAGCGCCAGACCATCGACGGCGCGCGGGCCAACCGGGCCCCCATCGACTGGTCCGATTATCAGGCACCGGTCCCGTCATTCCTCGGCACGCGTATTTTCGAGACCTTTGACCTGAAGGAATTGCGGGACTGCATCGATTGGACGCCATTCTTCCGGACCTGGGAATTGTCGGGCAAGTTCCCCGACATCCTGCAGGACGACATCGTCGGTGAGGCCGCGCGCGATCTGTATGACGACGCCCAGGAAATGCTCGACCGGATCGTGACCGAGCAATGGCTGAAGCCGCGCGCGGTTGTCGGGTTCTGGCCGGCCAACGCGCAGGGCGACGACATCACCCTGTATCGCGATGCCGCGCACAAGGAACCACTCGCGGAAATTCACACGCTGCGCCAGCAGATGATGCGCGGCAACAACGGGCGGCCCAACTTCGCGCTTTCCGATTTTGTGGCGCCGGCCGATAGCGGTGCGATCGATTATTTCGGCGGCTTCGTCGTGACCGCGGGTGCCGAGATCGATGCGATTGCGAACCGCTTCGAGAAGGTCAATGACGACTATAATGCGATCCTCGCCAAGGCGCTGGCCGACCGGCTGGCCGAGGCGTTTGCCGAACGCATGCACCAGCGGGTCCGCACCGAGCTCTGGGGCTATGCGCCCGACGAGAACCTGTCGAACGCGGAGCTGATCTCCGAAGAGTATGAGGGCATCCGCCCGGCGCCCGGATATCCGGCCTGTCCGGACCATACGGAGAAGGGCACCCTGTTCGAGATACTCGATGCCGAAGCGGCGACCGGTGTGTCCCTGACCGAAAGCTTCGCCATGTGGCCGCCGTCATCGGTGGCCGGATTCTACTTCTCCCATCCCGAGGCGCGCTATTTCGGGGTCGGCCGTATCGAGCGGGATCAGGTCGAGGACTATGCCAAGCGCAAGGGCATGGATGTCGAGACCGCGGAGCGCTGGCTGGGGCCGAACCTCAACTACAATCCCGACGACCATGCGGATCGCGACGCGGCGGCGTAGGTCGTGGCGAAGCGAAGGTTATTCGGCGACGACAGTCCGCCGGGTTTCCGTCTCGGCCACCACGCGCCCGCGGCGAATGACGTATCTCCGGTCCGGCTTCTCGACGATGGCTTCCAGAGGCGAGTGCGCGTCGAGGATGACCAGGTCCCCGGCACAGCCCGGTTCGGTGCCGTAGTCGCTGAGCCCCAGCACCTTCGCGGCACCGTTCGTCGTCATGTTGAAGACCGCCTCGATCTCGTCGGGTTGGCTCATATGGGCGGCATGGGCGAGCAGGAACGCCAGTTCCAGCGGGTCGTCGCGCCCGAACGGGTAGAACATATCCCGCAGATTGTCTTGGCCGAACGCCACATTGACCCCACGTTCCAAGAGTTCCTTCACCCGCGTGATTCCGCGTCGCTTGGGGTGTGAATCCTCCCGGCCCTGGAGCATTAGGTTGGTCGCCGGGTTGGTGATCATGTGGATGTCGGCCTTGGCGACCCTGTCCATCACCCGGTCGGCATAGTCGTCGGGATAGCCGGCCAGCGCACAACTGTGGCCCGCCGTCACCCGGCCCTGCCAGCCATGGGCGATGGTGGCCGCGCAGAGCATCTCGAGTGTGCGCGCGTCCGGGTCGTCGGTCTCGTCGATATGCACATCCACGTCGCAATCATGGTCGCGGGCAATGGCGAACACGATTTCGATATGGTCTCGGCTCTCGGCGGGGCCGGCCTCGTTGAAGGGCATGCCGCCAATCTGGTCGGCGCCGCGATCCATGGCTTCGCGCAGCAGCGCCTCACAACCCGGATCGCCGACGATGCCCTTCTGGGGAAAGGCAACGATCTGCAACTCGATCAGGTCGGCGAATTGCGCGCGAACGTCGAGCAGCGCGTCAAATGCGGTCAACCCGCAGCCGGTGTCGATATCGATGTGGGTGCGCATGCGCGTCACGCCGTTGGCGACGGCGCTGCGAATGATCCGCCCTGCGCGGTCGATGATATCCGCGGACGAATAGCTCGCTTTGCGTGCCCCGAGAATTTCGATCGCCTCGTCGAGGGAGCCGCTGATATTCACCGGGATGCTGTCGGCGAGGAGCACCTTGTCGAGATGGATGTGGGGCTCGATGAAGCCGGGCACGCAGAGGCGGTCGCCGGCATCGAGGGTCGTGGCATTGGTCGGGTCGACCTCGGCAAGGTCGACATATACTCCGCCGGAAATGGCCAGGTCGGTTGGTCCGGGATGTCCCCAGACCGCAGCGTTGCGGATGATCAGATTGTCATTCATGTGACGGGTTCTCCCGCCGGCATCTTACTGCCTGATGCGGGCCGCGGCCCGCTATTTCCCGATCATGCTGAGGAATTCCTGGCGGGTCGCCGGATTGTCTCGAAACGCGCCGAGCATGCGGCTGGTCACCATGTCGACGCCGGTCTTGTTGACGCCACGGGTGCTCATGCACTGGTGGGCGGCCTCGATCACCACCGCGACGCCGCGTGGCTGCAGGATCTCGTCGATGATGTTGGCGATCTGTGCCGTCATTTTCTCCTGAATCTGAAGGCGCCGGGCATAGGCCTCGACGATCCGTGCGAGCTTGCTGATGCCGACCACCCGGCTGTTCGGGAGGTAGGCCACGTGGGCATGGCCGATGATCGGCGCCATGTGATGTTCGCAATGGCTGACGAAGCCGATATTGCGCAACAGCACGATCTCGTCATAGCCGTCCGTCTCGGAGAAAGTGCGGGCCAGTAGGCTCTCGGGGTCTTCGGCATAACCGCCGAAGAACTCGTCATAGGAACGCACGACGCGATCGGGGGTATCCAGCAGACCCTCACGGTCGGGGTCGTCGCCCGCATAGGCGAGCAGGGTGCGCACGGCGTCGAGGGCAGCGTCGCGTGACGGTCTGCCGTCGCCTTCGGCCGACGCGTTCTCGATGACGGATGTGATGATCTGGCGCTCGGGCGCGTTCATGGCGAAATCCCCTGTTTCAAGTCCTACAAGGGCATATACGAGCCTCCGGCGGCCCCGGATCACGCCGGGGTTCTCAGAGGCCCTGTTCGATCACATGCTCGACCGGGCGGCCGCTGACCCGGATGACCCGCTCGGGCGGCAGGTTGAGGGATGGATCGTCCAGCGGGCTGTCGAGGCCGCGCTGGATGAAGGCACCCAGATTGCGGGCATGGTGCAGGGCGCGTTTGCCGGCCGGCAGCCGCTCGGCCTCGTAGCGCGCCATCGCCTCGGGAATGGTCTTGCATTCGGCCAGCGCGCCGGCCAGCGCCAGCGCGTCCTGCCCGGCCTTGAGCACGCCGACGCCCACATGGGGACGCGCGACGAAGGCAGCGTCGCCGATCAGGGCAACATTGCCGAAGGCGAGGTGGTCGTTGTCTACATCGTAAATCGGCTGCACGGTCGTGCTGTCGGCGCGCATCACGGCCTCGTGGAAATTCTCCGGCATGTCGCGGCGCGCATTCTCGCGCACCGTCTCCACATGTTCCGGCCGCATCAGATGGGGCGGGATGCCGTATTCATATGTCTTGCCGGCGCCATCGGTGAGGATATCGGCGAGCCGCGCCTCGGACGTCGGGTGATACCAGAGATAGGTGTAGCGGCGCTCGCCGGGGGTTTGAGAGCC
>JAQCFD010000132.1 GCA_027618305.1 Pseudomonadota bacterium | reverse complement strand
CGCCGTTCGCTATGTCGACGGCGGCACCCAGGACATCACGGTCTGGTGCTCCAACGACTATCTCGGCATGGGCCAGCATCCCGACGTTCTGGCCGCGATGCATGACGCGCTGGAGAAATGCGGCGCGGGCGCCGGCGGTACGCGCAACATCTCGGGCACCAACCATTATCATGTGCTCCTGGAAGCGGAGCTGGCCGACCTGCATGGCAAGGAAGCGGCCCTGCTGTTCACCTCGGGCTATGTGGCCAACTGGACCGCACTTTCGACCCTGGCCTCGATGCTGCCGGAATGTCTGGTCGTGTCCGACGCGCTGAACCACAATTCGATGATCGAGGGCATCCGCCACGGTCGCTCGGAAAAGGCGATCTTCCGCCACAATGACGCGGCCCATCTGGACGAAATCCTGTCGGCGGTTGACCCGGACCGGGCCAAGCTGGTGGCGTTCGAGTCCGTCTACTCGATGGACGGGGACATTGCCCCGATCGCCGAGATCGTCGAAGTGGCCGAAAAGCACAACGCGCTGACCTATCTGGACGAGGTCCATGCGGTGGGCATGTACGGAGAACATGGTGCGGGCGTGGCCGAGCGCGACGGCCTTATGGACCGGATCGACATCGTGCAGGGTACGCTCGGCAAGGCCTTCGGCAATGTCGGCGGCTACATCGCGGCCTCGGCGAACCTTGTGGATTTCGTTCGCTCAAACGGCGCGGGGTTCATCTTCTCGACCTCGCTGCCCCCCCATGTGGCCGCAGGTGCACGGGCCGCGATTCAAATCCTCAAGGCCGACAACTCGATCCGCGAGCGCCATCAGGAACGGGCCGCGACCCTCAAGCGCCGCCTGAGCGCCGCGGGCATGGAAGTCATGCCGTCGGTCAGCCATATCGTGCCGGTGTTCGTCGGCGATGCGGCCCTGTGCAAGATCGCCAGCGACGAGCTGCTTGACCGCCACGGCATCTATGTCCAGCCGATCAATTTCCCGACCGTGCCGCGCGGCACCGAGCGGCTGCGTATCGCGCCGACGCCGCTCCATGACGACGACATGATGGATGCGCTGGTCGCGGCCTTCGAGGACGTCTGGACACGCCTGAACCTGCGTTCGGCGGCCTGAGCAACGCATGTATCGCGACAAGACACTCATCCCGACCGAGGCGCTGCGCCTCTGCATGCTTGGAACGCTCGCGATCAAGTCCCATACCTATGCCGACCTGGCGCGCGAAGTGCGCGTTTTCGCCAGCCGCATTGTCGGCCCATCCCTCGATTTGATGGGTTTGTCGATCGAGGTCCTGCGGGCAGACGGTCTCGTCAGGCCCGTCATGGAACTGGCCGACCCGGCCGATGAAATACTCGAGCTCACCGACGACGGCCGTGCGGAATTGCGTGCGCTGATGGTCACAAATCTGCGCAGCCCCGTGGACGGCAATTCACAACTGGTGTTTGCCCTGAAACTTCGGTTCCTGCATCTGCTGTCCGACGTCGACGCTCAGGATCAGATCGAGCGCATGCGCGAAATCAGCCAGACCGAGCATGCTCGTCTTGTGGACCTGAAGCAGCGCTACGGGGACGAGCCCGGCGAGTTCGATGCCTGGCTCGACCTCGAACTGGCGCAGGTCGAGGACCGCCTCGACTGGCTGGCGACCGTCAAACCGGCCGGCTAACGCCGGCTACGCCGCCGCGTCCGGCCAGGCGCCCGCCGCCTTCAGTTCCGCAACGGCTTCCGGTGACCATTCAACGCCCGGCGTGTCGCCACCGACGATCGCCATGATCGTGCCGCGGGTCTCGCCGTCGCGCGGGCTCTTGCACTCGAAGCGACGCTGGATGCCCGGCGGAAAGGAGACGACATCCTTTTCCCCGAGGATCACATGGTCGTCGCCCTCGTCGCCTTCCCATTCGAACATCCATGTGCCCTCGATCACCACGAAGGTCTCGTTGGTGTCGTGGGTGTGCATCATCACGCCCTGGCCCGGATCGGCCGTGACGTAGCCGACCCCGAACCCCGCCGCGAGATGGGAAATCTTCGGCTTGGCCTCGTCGCCGATGGGAGAGAAGACCGCCTCGCCGCCGGCCGGCTGCGCGAAACCCAGCGCATTGCGGAAGGTACGGTAATAGCCATCGACCTTCTGGTCGGGCAAACCGCCATCGACGGCCTCGATCTCTTCGAAACGCGCGACGCATTTGAGTACATCTTCCCGCTTCGGTTTGAAAACTGGAATGGGCATGGGTTGGGTCTCCTCCGCATTGAACTGGCGGCAGAATATAGCAACGAGCGCGCGCGAATTTGCTCTGAATCAATCGCAGCTAGGCGGCCGCCTATCCGCCTATTCCGCAGCGTCCGGCCAGGTCCCGGCCGCCTTCAAGCGCTCGACCGATTCCGGCGAGAATTCCGCGCCGGGCGTGTCGCCACCGATCACGCCCAGAATCATGCCCTCGTCCTTACCCGCGCGGGCCGACTGGCACTCGAAACGGCGCTGAATTCCCGGCGGGAAGGACACGATGTCCTGCTCTTCAAGGATGACATGGTCGTCGCCCTGGTCGCCTTCCCATTCGAACATCCAGGTTCCTTCCATGACCACAAAGCTCTCGTTGGTGTCATGGGTGTGCATCATCACACCCTGCCCCGGACGAGCCGAAACATAGGCCATGCCGAAACCGGCCTTCAGATGGCCGATATGCGGCTTGGCGTCGTCGCCGATCGGCGAATAGGTCTCGCTGCCCTCGGGTTGCTGGAAGCCGAGCACATTCCGGAAGTTGCGGTGGAAGCCCTCGACCGGCTGGTCGGGCAAACCTTTGTCAGTGGACGACAAATCCCCGAAACGCGCGACGCATTTCAGAATCTCTTCCTTTTTGGGTCGGATTACTTCGATCGGCATGGTCCGGGCCTCCTTTGTTTTGTTTTCGTTCAATACAAATGCTGGCCGCCGGTGATGAAAATCTCGGTGCCCGTGACATAGGAAAAGTCGGGGTTACAGAGCTGGAACACCGTCGCCGCGACTTCGCCGGCGGTGCCCATGCGGTGCATCGGGATCCGGTTCACCAGCGGCTCATATTCATCCCCCACCATCTCGGTCTCGATCTCGCCCGGTGCGACTGCATTCACCCGCACCCCCAGTTCGGCGAACTCGACCGCCATCTCGCGGGTCAGGGCGGAAAGCGCCGCCTTCGATGTCGAGTAGGCCGATCCGGCGAAGGGGTGGATCGCGTGTCCGGCGATCGAGGTGATGTTGACGATCGACGCACCACACTCGGACAATTTCCCCTCGAAGCCACCAGCCTCGGCCTCCTCCTCGGCGTCCTTCGCGGCCCGCGCCAACGCCGGCGCGAAACCGCGCGCGAGAGCCAGCGGCGTAAAGAAGTTAAGCTGAAATACCTCGCGCCAATCGTCCAGCGGGCCGTTCAGGCAGCCGAGCCGTTCCTGAAAATCCGTCTTCGGCGACACGGCCGCATTGTTCACCAGCGCGTTCAACGGCGTGTCACCCAAAATCGCCAGCGCCTCGTCGACGAACCGCTCGACATCCGCCGGGTCACTCAGATCGGTGGGAATATGCGATGTCCAGTTGGGATCGCGCTCACAGTGGGCCGGGACGGGATCGCGCGAACAGGTGATGATCTGCCACCCCTCGTCGGAGAAGCGTTTCACGGTGGCGTGGCCGATACCACGGCTGGCACCGGTCAGAATCAGGCTGCGGCGGCTGTCGCTCATGCCCTACTTGGTAATCCACCTGCGCCGGAATGGAAAGCCGGCAAAGCGGTGTCACGTGTGGGGATGAATTTCGATGAAATGCCGCAGCACACCCACCAGCTTCGCCATATGCGCGATATTTCCATGCGAACGGGCGTCCCGGATGTCGTCGATGATCATCCGCTCGATCCGCGCCTCGCCATCCGGCGTGTGGCACAGATACTGGCCCATCTCCATGGCAATCATCTCCGGCACATGCTCGTGTTCGGCAATCGCCGCGACCTCGCCTTCGGTCAACTCGCACAAGGCCAAACAGTCTTCACGCGTCAGCATTTCTATCTCCTGTCACTATCCGCATCCGGAACATGACAGGATGACGCGCGGCAGGAATTGGGCTGGATCAATTGCCGCTGAAAGCGGTGAGGAAAAAATGGCGCCGGAAAAAAAGCGGCGCGACCGGCAAACTAGGGCTGAAGCCGGCTCTCGCGCCAGCCATCACCCTCGCGGTCGAAAACCAACCGGTCATGCAGGCGGTCGGGCCGGTCGGTCCAGAACTCGATCCGGGAGGGCACAAGGCGGAAGCCTGACCAATGGGGCGGGCGCGGCACGTCCCGACCGTCATACGCGGCATCGAGGTCACGCACACGGGCTTCCAGGATATCCCGGCTGTCGACCGGTTTCGACTGTTCCGACGCCCAGGCGCCGACCTGACTGCCGCGCGGCCGGCTGGCGAAGTAGGCATCCGCCTCCACATCGCTCACCGGGGTTGCCGGCCCGTCAATCCGCACCTGGCGACGCAACGTCTTCCAGTGAAAGCACAGTGAAGCGTTGGGATTACCCAGCAGTTGCAGGCCCTTGGTGCTGTGGAAGTTTGTGTAGAAGACGAAACCGTGCGGGCCATGGCCCTTCAAAAGCACCATGCGGGTCGAGGGGTGTCCGTCGGCGGATACCGTCGCCAGGGTCATCGCCTCAGGCAGCGTCGGCTCGGCCGCGACGGCCTCCTGGAGCCAGGCATCGAACTGGGCGAACGGATCAGTCGTGGACATAATGAGAATTTGCCTCTGCGCGGGTTGCAATCAAACGGCGCATCATATCGATGCCGCTTACTTTTCGAAAACCGCCTGAACAGCTGCCAGACGCCCGGCTTCGAAATTCTCACGCAGATTGGCGATCATACGCGGAAAGCCGGGGCCCATGACATCGCGCAGGGTCGGACCATCGACACCTTTGGGCGGGCGGGCCGTCGCCAGCCAGTTGAGCGCTGCCGCGCTCTCATCGTGAAAATGCCGCGCGGTCCAACCGGCTGCGGTCACGACACGGCGCAACCCGTCCATATCGATCAGATGGCTCTGGGACGGTTCGCTGGCCCAGGGCACCGGATAGACAAGCGCTGCCACATTCGCGCCGGCCACCACGTCATACAACGCCAGCACACCACCCGGTCGCGTCACCCGCAGGAGCTCGCGATAGAGCGCGTCCCGGTCACCGATATTCATCGCTACATGCTCGGTCCAGATCGCGTCGAAGCTGTCGTCAGCGAACGGGAGCCTCAACGCGTCAGCCGCACAAAACCGGGTGGTTTCCGCATATCCTGCACGCGCGGACAACGCCTGCGCGATCCGGCAGAAACCGGATGTCAGGTCGATCCCGGTCACGTCGGCGCCGAACTCTCCGGCGAGCAGGCGCGCCGGGCCACCCAGGCCGGACCCCAGATCCAGCATCGACTGTCCCTCACCTATCCCGGCGCGCTCCGCCAGCCGGCGCGACGCGGCGGCACCGCCCACATGAAACTGGTCGAGGGCCGCGAGCCGGTCGACCTGAGCCGGGTGCAGCGACGAAAGCACCCGCGCGGCAACATCATCACCGCCGTAGTGATTGCGAGGTAAGGAGGGTTGTTCGTTCAACTGCGGTCGCTGACGACCCGCGGTCCGTCCCCCCCTGCACTGGCGTCGGCGATCATGTCCTTGACCAGTGTTCCCATGGTCTCGTTGCGCGCGGCGTTGTAGGCCTCGATCAATCGCGCGAGCGGGTCGGTCCAGCGCGAATCCCCGTCTTCGTCCTGAAATGGCGCACCGGGCCCATAGCCGAGCGCGATATACAGATCCGCGACCGTGACACCCTCCAGATCGCGCACCAGTACCGGCTGGTTCGCATCCGTGCGTGCCAGATATCCCGAACCCTGCAAACGCGCCAGGACCAGGCTCAACCCCGCCCCATCGCCGCCGGTCACCTCGAGCAAATGATCCTCATCGACCATCTGGTTCTCACGCGATGCCGCCAACAGGCAGCCAATCGTCTGCAGTGCCCGCAGCAGCGCCCGGGACGGCGTCAACGGTCCGAAATCCTCAGCACGGCGGGCGGCCAGCCATTCGGGGCGTGTCGCGGCGACAATGGCGCCGAACAGCACCACCGCCCAGACCAGATACATCCAGATCAGGAACACCGGCAGTGCGGCAAGGGAGCCATAGACACTCTCGAACGTCCCGGCATGTTGCAGATACAGGCCGAACACCGCCTTCAGCGCCTCGAACAACAATCCCGCGACCAGCGCGCCCAGAAAAGCGTAGCGCACCCCGACGCGACGGTTGGGCAGGGCCAGATAGAGAATCGCGAAACCGCCCACCCCGAAGAAGAACGGGAGCAGGCGCAATCCGATATTGCGGACAAAACCGAAATCGAGCCCAAGCGTCATGAAGTTGTTCACGGCGAACGCCGTGCTGACGGACAGGCCCGCACCGAGCAGCAGGGGGCCCAGCGTCAGGGTCGCCCAATAGGCGACCAGGCGCGTGCCCAGGGGTCGGGATTTCTCGATCCGCCAGATCGCATTGAAGGCGGTCTCGATCGTGGACAACAGCATGACCGCCGTCACCGCCAGCCAGATCACCCCAAGGCTCGTCAGCTGGCTCGTGTTCGACACGAAGCGGTCGACATAGGTCTCCAGTTCGCCACCCAGATGGGGTGCCGTGTAGCTGAGCACGATGGACAGCAGCTGCTGGGTCATGCCGTCGAAGACCGGGAAGGCCATCATCACGGAAAATGCGATCGCGAACAGCGGCACGATCGCCAGCAGCGAGGTGTAGCTCAGGGACGCGGCGGCCACGAGGACGCGATCCTTGGAGAAGCGCCGGATCACGGTCCGCACGAACTGAAGTTCGTCCGTCAGCCGCTTGAGTCGTTTTTCGTCCATGACCACCCTCGTTCGAAGCTGCTAAGCCTATCAGAACAAAAGAAAAATGCCATCCAATCCAAGATACCGCCGCGGCCTTGCCGCACCAACCCTTTGGTGTAGGATGCCGCACACAAGCGGCTAGGGTTCGATCAACGGGGTTTTCATGAGCGCGGCAACACAATTAATGGCCGGAAAACGCGGCCTCATAATGGGGGTCGCGAACGACCGGTCCATCGCCTGGGGTATCGCCAGGATGGCGGCCGAGCACGGCGCGGAACTCGCGTTCACGTTTCAGGGCGAAGCGCTGGAGAAGCGCGTCCGGCCGCTGGCTGAGTCCGTCGGCGGTTCGATGGTGCTGCCCTGCGACGTCACCGACGTGGCGAGCATGGATGCGGTCTTCGCCGAGATCGAAAAGGCCTGGGGCAAACTGGACTTCGTCGTCCATGCGATCGCCTACTCCGACAAGGAAGAGCTCAAGGGAAAATATGTCGATACCAGCCGCGCGAACTTTCAGCGCTCGCTCGACATCTCCTGCTTCTCGTTCACCGACGTGTGCAAACGCGCCTCCGCAATCATGCCCGATGGCGGCAGCCTGCTGACGCTGACCTATTACGGCGCGGAACGGGTGATGCCCCACTACAACGTCATGGGTGTCGCCAAGGCCGCCCTTGAAGCCAGCGTGCGTTACCTGGCCGTCGATCTCGGCGGCAGCGGGATCCGGGTCAATGCGATCTCGGCAGGGCCGATCAAGACCCTGGCCGCGAGCGGCATCGGCGATTTCCGCTATATCCTGAAATGGAACGAGCTGAACGCGCCGCTCAAGCGGAACGTCACCATCGACCAGGTCGGCGGCGCCGGGCTTTACTTGCTGAGCGATCTCGGCTCGGGCGTGACCGGCGAGACCCATCATGTCGACAGCGGCTATAACGTGGTCGGCATGGTCGCGGTGGACGCCGCGGCGGAAGTCGCCGACCTGCTCTCGGGCCTCAGGCCCGACGATGCCTAACTCGGGCGCCTAAACAACCAACCAGGAGTAGCGGCCATGGCCGGCAACAGCTTCGGCCAGATTTTCCGGTTCACCACCTGGGGCGAAAGCCACGGGCCCGCCATCGGCGTCGTCGTCGACGGGGTGCCGCCGCGCGTGCCGTTCGATGAGAGCGATATCCAGGGCTGGCTCGACCGCCGCCGCCCCGGCCAGTCGCGCTTCACCACCCAGCGCCAGGAGCCGGATGCGGTGAAAATCCTGTCGGGTGTGTTCGAGGGCCAGACCACCGGCGCGCCGGTCTCGATGATGATCGAGAATGTGGACGCGCGCTCGAAGGACTATTCCGAGATCGCCCAGAAATACCGGCCCGGCCATGCCGACTACACCTATGACGCCAAATACGGCATCCGCGACTATCGCGGTGGGGGGCGCTCGTCCGCGCGCGAGACCGCGAGCCGCGTGGCCGCGGGCGCGCTTGCCAGAAAAGTCATCGCGCACCTCGTGCCCGGCATTACCCTGCGCGGCGCGCTGGTGCAGGTCGGCACGATGGCGGTCGAGAGGGCCAACTGGGACTGGGACGTGATCGGCGACAACCCGTTCTGGTGCCCCGATCCCGCGATGGCGGCCCAGTGGGAAGCCTATCTCGACGAGATCCGCAAGGCAGGCTCCTCCGTCGGCGCGGTGATCGAAGTCGTCGCCGAGGGCGTGCCGGTCGGGTTGGGTGAACCCATCTACGGCAAGATCGATTCCGATCTGGCCGCCGCCATGCTGACGATCAACGCCGTGAAGGGCGTGGAGATCGGCGCCGGGATGGGCGCGGCGGCACTGACCGGCGAGGAAAACGCCGACGAGATGCGGATGGACGGCGACAAAGTGTCCTTCGGCTCCAACCAGGCCGGCGGCGTGCTCGGCGGCATCACCACCGGCCAGGACCTGGTGGTGCGCTTCGCCGTGAAGCCGACGAGTTCAATCCTCACGCCACGCGACACGGTCAGCCGCGACGGCAACGACACGGAAGTGTCCACCAAGGGCCGCCACGACCCCTGCGTCGGCATCCGCGCGGTGCCCGTCGGCGAGGCCATGATGGCCTGCGTCATCGCCGACCACCTGCTGCGCCACCGCGCCCAGATCGGCAGCTTCGAGTCCCAGGCGCCCTTCGCGCGGTAGGGCTTTCACCGTCATGCCCGGACCTGATCCGGGCATCTCGTCTCGGTCTTCGTGAGATACGCGGATCAAGTCCGCATATGACGGTCTGGATCTAAAAGGGCACCGTTTTCGGATCGTGATGGCCGGGCTTGTCCCGGCCCTCCACGTCC
>JAQCFD010000131.1 GCA_027618305.1 Pseudomonadota bacterium | reverse complement strand
CGAGCCCCTGCCCGCCACATTGTTCGAGCGCTGGCGTGAGAAAACCGGGATCACTATCCTCGACGGCATCGGCACGACCGAGATCCTGCACATCTTCATCGGCAACCGGCCCGGCGATGCGAAAGCCGGCGTCAGCGGCAGGCTGGTGCCGGGTTATGAGGCGCGGATCGTCGACGACAACGACCAACCCGTCGCCACCGGCGAGATCGGCAATCTCATGATCAAGGGCGGCTCGGTCACTTCGCGCTACTGGAACCAGCCCGAGCGCACCGCCGCGGCCATCACCGACGGCTGGATCCGCACCGGGGATTCCTATTCGGTCGACGAAGACGGCTATTTCACCTGCCAGGGGCGCAGCGACGACATGCTCAAGGTCGGCGGCATCTGGGTCTCGCCGGTGGAGATCGAGGCCCGGCTGGTCGCCCACGACGCGGTGCTCGAGGCGGCGGTGATCGGCCGGCCCGACGACGAGGAGCTGATCAAGCCCGAGGCGCATGTCATCCTGAAGAACCCCGGCGATGCATCGGACGCGCTGGCGGAAGACCTCAAGACCTTCTGCCAGGCCGAGCTCGCGCGGTACAAATACCCCCGCTGGGTGCATTTCGTGGACGAGTTGCCCAAGACGGCAACGGGGAAGATCCAGCGGTTCAAGTTAAGGGGGTGAGACTGGACCGTCGCGCCCGTGGCGCGGCGTAAGCCGGTCGAACATTTTCCGAGCCACATGTGGTGCCCGGGCGGGTTTCTAACCTGTGATAGCTCAGACTTGAGCTAACAGTCAGTGTCAGATGATGGAAAGCGGTCGGTCGCCAGAGCCAGCCTCGACCGACCCAGTTTGTCTATGACCTGACGTAGCTTGCTATAACACTTAGCCATTGACCTAACTATAAAACGCGAATATAGTTAGCCTTATGGATAACAATCAAACCGCATTAGATTCCGTCTTTCACGCATTGGCAGACCCCACACGCCGCGCTGTGATTCAACACCTTGGCCAAGGGTCAGCGACGGTGAGCGAATTAGCCGAGCCTTTCGATATGGCCTTGCCGTCATTTCTAAAACATATCGGTGTTCTCGAATCTTCGGGGCTTATTGGCTCCAAAAAAATCGGCCGTGTAAGAACCTGCAGAATCAAGCCGAAGAAACTTGCGGCCGCTGAAAAGTGGTTCGATGAGCAACGAGCCCTATGGGAAGGCCGCTCAGATCGGCTCACCGAATATGTTGAAAACCAAACCTTTGAGGACAAAGAAATGACCAAGAATAACGAAGAAGACCTGACAGTCTCGCGCATTATCAAAGCCCCACGTTCGGCAGTATGGGCAGCGTGGAAAGACCCTGAACATCTTGTGAAATGGTGGGCGCCCGCGCCCTTCACGACGGTTTCGAACAAGCACGAGTTCTACGTGGGCGGCGGGTTCGGCACGACGATGCGCACGGAAGATGGTGCCGATTTCTACACTGGCGAAAGCTGTTTCTTGGAGATTGTCGAGCACGAACGGATTGTCTGGACATCCGCGCTTCAAGGCGGATGGCGGCCAAACAAGGACGATATGCCATTTACGGCGATCATCACTTTGGAAGAACATCCAGAAGGCACGAAATACACAGCAACCGCATTGCACGAGAACGCCGAAGATCGCCAGAAACATGCGGACATGGGATTCGTTGACGGTTGGGGTACTTGCATCGATCAGCTTGGGAAGCTTGCGGCGCAGTTGAAATGAACCAATCAGACGAGCGACCAGACGTGGCCGAACTGAGGCCTCCGGGGAGTTGAATAAACAGCGATTGGAACGTCAGCTCTTGGGCGTAGTTCCGATCAAATCTGACACTGTCTGTCAGATCGGATACCGACTATTACATCTAACCCGCCCGCACCGCGTTTCGAGATGCGCGGATTAAGTCCGCGCATGACGGGGTGGGGCATGACAATCGTCAGATCCACATTTCGTCATGCCCGAGCAGGCGGGCATCAATAAACATTTTCGCCAACCCCGTGAGGTACGGAGTTTATGGACTCCCGCCTTCGCGGGAGTGACGAACAAAGTGAGCGTGCCGTCACAATAAGCTCGGAACACGGGCCTTGATTTGTAAATTTGCGCCAGTGGCGCGCCAATGCCAATCGAACATTTCCAGTTTCACCTGTCGCGCACGGGCGGGTCAAAGACCCGCCCCTACAACCGACGGCGTTCCGCGTAGGGGCGGGTTTCAAACCCGCCCGCACCGAGTTTCGAGATGCGCGGATCAAGTCCGCGCATGACGATTGGGGCATGACAATCGTCAGGTCCACTGTTTGTCATGCCCGTGCAGGCGGGCGTGACGAACAAATAGGGCGTGCCGTCGAAATAGGCTCGGAACACGCGCCTTGGTTAGTAAAATTGCGCCAGTGGCGCGCCAATGCCAATCGAACACTTCCAGTTTCACGTGTCGTGCCCGGGCGGGTCACAGACCCGCCCCTACAACCGGTCGGCGTTCCGCGTAGGGTCGGGTTTCAAACCCGCCCGCATCGAGTTTCGAGATGCGCGGATCAAGTCCGCGCATGACGGCTGGGGCAGCGGATTCGCTCGTTCCCTCATGCTGAGGAGGCGCGCCAGCGCCGTCTCGAAGCATGGCGGCGGCATATCCTTCGAGACGGGCCGTTTTCTTCGAAACCGCCCCTCCTCAGGATGAGTTGGTAACCCTCAAACTCCCAGATATCTTGCCTGCAGCTCCCCGTCCGCACGCAGCTCGTCCGACGTCCCGGTCCACACCACCCGGCCCTTCTCGACGATGTGGTGGCGGTCGGCGATCTTGGTGAGCGCGGCCACATTCTTGTCGATCACCAGGATCGACTGGCGGGCGGTCTTGAGGTCGGCGAGGCAGGACCAGATTTCGGTGCGGACCAGCGGCGCCAGGCCTTCCGTGGCCTCGTCGAGAATCAGCAGCTGGGGGTTGGTCATCAGGGCGCGGCCCACTGCCAGCATCTGCTGCTCGCCGCCCGAGAGCTGATTTCCCGCGGATTCCAGGCGGGGTGAGAGGCCCGGGAACAGGTCGATCACCTTGTCGAAGGTCCAGCTCTCGGCCCCCATATCACGGCTCGCGCCACGCCGGGGCCGCGCCGTGGCGACCAGGTTCTCGCGGACGGACAGGTTCGGGAAGATCTGCCGGCCCTCGGGCACCAGGCCGATGCCCGCCTGGGCGACCTTGTGGGACGGCAGGCCATGGATGCCCACGCCGTCGAACATGATCCGGCCGCCATGGGGTTGCAGCATGCCCATGATCGCGCGCACGGTCGTGGTCTTGCCCATGCCGTTGCGCCCCAGCAACGTCGCGACCTCGCCCGCGCCGACGGTCAGGTCCATACCGAACAGCACCTGGCTGGCGCCATAGGAGGCCTCGATGCCGCGCACCTCGAGCATCAGGCAGACTCCCCGTTTGCGTCATCGGTCGCATCGTCACCCAGATAGGCCGCGCGCACCGCCGGGTCGTTGCGGATCTCGTCGGGCGCGCCCGTGGCGATCGCCTTGCCGTAGACCAGCACGGTGATCCGGTCGGCCAGCGCGAACACCGCGTCCATGTCATGCTCGACCAGCAGCATCGTGTAGTCGCCCTTGAGCGCCTTCAAAAAGTCGATCATCCCCTGGCTCTCCTCCGGGCCCATGCCCGCCATGGGCTCGTCGAGGAGCAGGAAGGTCGGGTTGGTGGCGAGCGAAATCGCGATCTCGAGCTGGCGCTGCTCGCCATGGGCGAGATTGCCGGCGATCACCTCGGTCCGGTCGCCGAGGCCGACCTTTTCGAGGAGTTCGCGCGCCGGCCCGCGCAGGCTTTCGTCTTTGGCCACGGGCTTCCAGAAGCGGAAGCTGTGCCCCTGCCCGGCCTGGACCGAGAGCATGACGTTTTCCAGCACCGTGAAGTCCCGGAAGATGCTGGTGATCTGGAACGACCGGGCCAGGCCCTGATTGACCCGGGCCGGGGCCGACAGGCGGGTGATGTCGCGCCCCTCGAACAGGATCGCGCCGCCATCGGGCTTCAGGATGCCCGAGAGGAGGTTGACGAAGGTCGTCTTGCCCGCGCCGTTGGGGCCGATGACCGCGTGAATCTCGCCGCGGGTGGCTTCGAGCGACAGATTGTCGGTCGCGACCAGGCCGCCGAAGCTCTTCTGCAGGCCGCGGGCCTCGAGGCTTATGTTCGCGGTCGCGTCATTCATCGCGGGATGCCCTCGGCGTCAGGAGCCCGTGGATGCCGCCGCGCGCGAACAGCACGACCAGCACCAGGAACGGCCCGAAGATGATGTGCCAGTGGATCGTCCAGGTGGACAGGATCTCCGACAACATGAGGAAGACGAAGGCGCCGGTGACCGGGCCGAAAATGGTGGACATGCCGCCCAGCACGACCATGAAGATCAGCTCGCCCGAGCGCGGCCAGTTCATCATGTCGGGCGACACGAAACGCTCGAAATTCGCCTGCAGCAACCCGGCGATCCCGCACATCACCCCGGCGATGACGAAGGCGATCAGGCGGTAACGGTAGGTCGACACGCCGACCGCCTGGACCCGCGTGTCGTTGGATTTGGCCGCCCGCATGACCACCCCGAAGCGGGAATGGATGAGCTTCCAGCTGATGAACACGCTCGCCAGGAGGACGGCGAAGATCGTGTAGTACATGGTCAGCTTGTCGTTCAGGTCGAAGAAGCTGAGCCCGAAGTCGCTGCGCGTCAGAATGTTCAGCCCGTCGTCGCTGCCGTAGCGTTCCGCACTCACGCTCAGGAAGAAGATCATCTGGGCCAGCGCCAGGGTGATCATGATGAAATACACGCCGCGGGTGCGCAGGCTGATCGCACCGAAGATGAGCGAGATGAACGCGCAGGCGCCGATCGCCACGGGCCACTGGATCCACGCGCTGGTGATCCCGTGGAAGGCGAGGATGCCGATGGTGTAGCCGCCGATCCCCAGATAGACCGCATGGCCGAAGCTGATCATGCCGCCATAGCCCATGATCAGGTTGAGGCTGACCGCCGCGATCGCCCAGATCATGATTCGCGCGAAGACGATCACATAGAAGGGCTCGCCCAGTGCGGGCGCCAGGAACGGCACGACCGCGCACAGGCCGATCACGATCAGCGTCAGGATGCTCGCCGGGTTTTTCAGCTCCGCCATGGCGCCTATCCTGCGCCCTTGGGCGGGAACAGCCCCTGGGGCCGGAAGAACAGGATCGCGGCCATCAGGATGTAGATCATCATCGACGACAGAGCCGGCCCGGCGGACTCGGCCGCGTTCTCGGGCAGGAACAGCAGCAGGAACACGTCGAGGAAAGACCGCCCCATCGTGTCGATCACGCCGGTGACGATGGAGGCGATGAAGGCACCGCGGATCGAGCCGATACCGCCAATGACGATCACCACGAAGGCCAGGATCAGCACGTCCTCGCCCATGCCGATCTGGGCCGCGGTGATGGGGGTGATGATCAGGCCCGCGAGCCCGGCCAGCACGGCGCCGATGCCGAAGACGATGGAAAACAGCAGCGGAATGTTCACGCCCAGCGCGCCGGCCATGGCGCGGTTCGATGCGCCGGCGCGGATCAGCATGCCGATCCGCGTGCGGGACACGAGGATATAGAGCCCGAGCGCGACCAGCAGGCCGACGACGATGATCACGATCCGGTAGACCGGGTAGGTGATGGCGCCCAGGGCGACCGAGCCGTCGAGGAAGGCCGGCAGGGGCACGATGAGGCCTTCCGGGCCCCAGATCAGGCGCGTCGCCTCGTTGAAGAACAGAATCAGCCCGAAGGTGGCGAGCACATGGTCGAGGTGATCGCGCGGATACAAGGTCCTGAGGGTCGTCATTTCCACGACGATGCCGATGATCAGCATGGCCGGAATCATGAGGATCACGCCGATAACGAAGGAGCCGGTGACCACGGCGATGGTCCCGCCGACGAAGGCGCCGATCATGAACATCGACCCGTGGGCCAGGTTCACCAGATCCATGATACCGAACACGAGCGTGAGCCCGGCCGCCATCAGGAACAGGATGATCCCGAGCTGGAACCCGTTCAGGAATTGTTCGATGAGGAGGACGTAGTCCATCGTGCCCTAGCGGCTAACGGCAGCGGATATGCAAGCGGGGATGCCTGCGCATCCCCGCTCCCACGTTTCAAACTGGCGCGTACTTACATCTTGCACTGGCTGGCATAGGGGTCCTGATGGTTGGTCAGAACCGCGCGGCCCACCGCCGTCGTCCAGTTGCCGTCGGCATCCTTGACCACGGTGCGTTCGTAGAAGTTCTGGATGGGGAAATGGTTGTTGCCCATCGTGAAGTCACCGCGCACGGAATCGAAGTCCGCCTTCTTGAGCGCGGCGCGCATGCCGTCGATATTGCCGATGTCGCCGCTCACGGCCTCGACCCCGGACTTGATGAACATGATCGCGTCATAGCTCTGCGCGGCGTAAAAGGACGGGTAACGGCCGTATTTCTTGCGGAAGTCGCCGACGAACTTCTTGTTCGCCGCGTTGTCCAGGTCGGGCGCCCAGAACTGGGTCATCTTGGTGCCGAGCACCGTCTCCATGCCCGCCTTCTGAAACAGGGGCAGGCTGATCGAGTCCAGCGTGTAGACCGAGTAGAGCGGCACCTCGCCCTCGAGGCCGGCCTGCTGATACTGCTTGATGAAGGCCGGTCCGGCGGGACCCGGATAGAAGGTGAAGACCCCGTCCGGCTTGGCCGCCTTGACCTTGGACAGCTCGGCCGACCAGTCCCGCTGGGACGGCCAGACGGTCATGTCCTTGCCCACAACCTTGCCCTTGAAGGTGCGCTCCACGCCCGCAACCATGTTCTGGCCGGCGGCATAGTTCGGCGCCACCAGGTAGAGAGACTTGACGCCCTGCTGGTTGAGCAGCTCGCCCAGCGCCATCGGGGTTTGGTCGTTCTGCCAGGCGATGTTGAAGAAATTCTTGTTGCACTGGGCACCGGCGAGCGGCGACGGGCCGGCGTTGGCGCTGATCAGAATCTTGTCGGCGTTGAGCACCACCGGCGCGGAGGCCAGCAGCACGTTGGACCAGATATAGCCGGCCACGATGTCCACATCGTCGCGCAGCACCAGGCGCTCGGTGGCCTGCTTGCCCTTTTGCGAATTGAATTCGTCATCGGCGTAGACGATCTCGACATCCTCGCCGGCCATCTTGCCGCCGATATGCTCCATCGCCAGCTCGACCGCGTCGCGCATGTCCTTGCCGATGACCGCCACGGGGGTGGTCAGCGTGGTCACGAAACCGATTTTGATGTCGGCCGCGGCAGGGGACGCCAAAAGCGTCGCGATGGCTGCCGTTCCCAGTAGTTTCTTGAGCATTTTCAACTCCTCCCTAAAGATTTCCCCTATGGGACCATATCGCCCGACCGTTGGAAAGCGCCGAACGCGTCCATCTTTCGGGGGAGCTCAAAAATCAGAGGAAATGCGATCAGGGCAACACCGCCGTCGCCTCGATTTCGACCCTCGCCCGGTCCTCGACAAGCGCCGACACCTCGACCACCGACATGGTCGGAAAATGCGACCCCATGACGGACCGGTAGAAACCACCCACCCCTTTCGGGTTTTCCAGATAGGCCTTCTTGTCGGTGACGAACCAGGTCAGCCGGGTGATGTGTTCGGGCAATCCGCCCGCCTCGGCCAGAACCGCGCGGACATTCTCCAGCGCCTGGCCGACCTGGGCCGCGAAGTCATCGGTCTCGAAGTGGCCCGTCTCCGGGTTCCAGCCGATCTGGCCCCCGACGAACACCAGCCGGCCCGCCGCCGCCATGCCGTTGGAATAACCGCGGGGCCGCGCCCAGTTCTCCGGTTGCAGGATTTCGATCATCGCTTGATATTTCACCTCTATATATTTTAATCTTAAAATAGTAATGGCCGAGAACACAAGTGAGGGCACAAGAACGAGATGACCAAACCCTCTCCCCTGAACGGTAAACTGGCGATCGTCACCGGCGGTGGGCGCGGAATCGGCCGGGCCGTCGCCATGACCCTCGCGGCACGCGGCGCCGAACTCATCCTGCTGGGACGGACCGAGCGCAGCCTCAAGACGACCGCCGTCGATATCCGCAACCAGTCCGATGCGACCGTCCATGTGCGCACCCTCGATGTCACGGATGGCGACGCGGTTGATCAGACATTCTCCGGACTGATCGCCGAGCTGGGGCCACCCGCTATCCTGGTCAACAACGCCGGAGGGGCCGAGAGCGCGCCCTTCACCGCGCTCGACCGCGACAACTGGGACGCCACCCTGGCCGTGAACCTGACCAGCGTCTACGCCTGCACCCATGCCGTCCTGCCCGCGATGATCGAGGCCGGTTACGGGCGGATCATCAACATCGCGTCGACCGCGGGGCTGGAAGGCTATCCCTATGTGGCCGCCTATTGCGCGGCCAAACACGGGGTGGTCGGCCTGACCCGGTCGCTGGCGCTCGAGGTCGAACGCAAGGGGATCACCGTCAACGCCGTGTGTCCGGGCTACACCGACACCGAGATGCTGCAGGCGGCCATCCGCAAGATCGCCGCGACCACCGGCCGGTCCGAGGCCGACGCCCGCGACGAGCTCGCCGCGGCCAACACCGGCGGGCGCCTGGTCCGGCCGGAGGAAGTCGCGGAGATGGTCGCGGCCCTGTGCGGCCCCGCGGCGAACAGCGTGACGGGACAGGCACTCGAGATTACTGGCGAGGATTCGTGATGCCCGACGGCATGCCGCAAGGTGACCTCGAAACCGGCCTCACGCCCGACGACCGGCTCGACCTGCGGACCTGGCTCCGCCTGATGACCTGCACCAACATGATCGAGGGGGAGGTCCGCGCCCGGCTGCGCAGCCGGTTCGACATCTCGATCGCCCGCTTCGACGTGCTTGCCCAGCTCGACCGGGCGAATGGCGGCCTCGGCATGGGAGAGCTGTCGCGCCGCCTGATGGTCACCAACGGCAACGTCACCTCGCTGATCGACCGGCTGGTCGACGAAAACATGGTCACCCGGCACGCGGACCCGAATGACCGGCGCGCCCAGATCATCGAGCTCACACCCGACGGCAAGCGGGCCTTTACGAAGATGTCGACGGCCCATGCTGGCTGGATCAGCGCGCTTTTCGAGGGCGTCGACCGGAAGAGCCTGGAGGCGCTTTACCGCAATCTTGCACGGCTCAAGACGTCTCTCG
>JAQCFD010000130.1 GCA_027618305.1 Pseudomonadota bacterium | reverse complement strand
CCAGCCGTTCGTTTTCGGATTCGTCAGTCGGTTCGGATTCGCAGATGGCATTGTCCATCCGCGCATTCTCGAGGTTGGCCCCGGTCATGTTCGCATCCGCAATTCGGGCACCGTCGAAATCCGCGTTGCTGAGATTTGCCCCCGAAAGATTGGCGCCGCGCAGATCGGCGTTATTCAGGCGGGCATTGCCGAGATCCGCATCGACCAGATTCGCACCGGACAAATTGGCACCGGTCAGGTTCGCCGGCCACAACCGACCGGTTTTCTCGCCGCTCGAATCCTTGAGGTCGACAGCGAGGAGGCGCGCGCCCCGCATATTGGCATTCCGCAGGTCCGCATTTTCCAGATTGGCACCTTCCAGCAACGCGTTCGAAAGATCCGCGCCTGCAAGCTTGGCCCCCCCCATTTCGCTCATCACGAAACGACACGCCTTCAAGTTTGCACCGTTCATCAGCGTGTCCTTCAGGACAGCGCCACTCATATCCTCGTTCGGCAAATCGATACGCGCGATATCGCTTGAAGTCAGGTCCGCACGTGCGCCGATCTGACCGCTACTTTCAATCCAATCGAAGTGCCGTTTCAGGATAAGCTGAATGTCGGCCGGAAACTCCGATGTCGGGCGCGAGATGTTCGCACCCGTTACATTCGCTCCACCGAGGTCAACGCCCTCAAGATTAGCGTCGTTCAGATCCGCATTCGTGAGATCAGTCCCATTGAGGACGACGCCCGTCAAATCAGCGCCCACAAGGCTCGCACCGTTGAGGTTCGTGTTGCTCAGGTCCGCGCCGCGCAGGACGGCGCCATCCAGGCTGGAGCCGCGCATGCTGCCGTTTGACAGGTTCGTGCCGTTCATTTTGGCACCGCGCATGCTGCTGTGGTTCATGGAAGATCCCGTCAGGTCGGCACCGGAGATGTTCGCATTGTCGAGATTCGCATGATCGAGAACCGCATTGGTCAACGCTGCTTCGGCGGCATCGCCGCCCAACATCAATGCGCCGCCACGCAGGTCGGCGCTGACGAGGCTCGCCCCCTCAAGAATGACGCCGCGCAGACTGGCCCCGCGGAGATCGGAATGGTCGAGCTTGCATTGCGACATGTCGGCGCCGTTGAGCATCACCGAGAACATATCGCAGTAGCTGAGGTCCGCCTGGCGGATCGAGCAATTCGACATATTCGCGCCGGCGAGCTTGGCCTTCTTCAGATTGACCCTGTCGAGCTTGTAGTTGCGAAGATCACGCAGCGATAAGTCGGCCGGCTGGCCGCCTTTCAGATCCTTGGCCCAAAGTATGTGGCGCCTGATTATTTCTGGGATTTCCAGCTTCCGCATAAGGGGATTCCGCAACAAGGGTTCTAGCCCATTGAGACTAGAGGCAAATGGTTAACGGAACGTTCAACCTACCGCTCTCAGGACGCGTGTCCCGGGACGCATGAGACAAGCACACGTGCAGGCTCCACAACCGTACGATGGGCATTACAACCCACGCGCTGTATGGTCGCGTTTTACCCACGAATTCGGAAACCGTCTGTATGAAACATCTTTTGCGCTTGGCGATGATCACTGCCTTCCTGGCGCTTCCTGCCGGTATTGCAGGCGCTCAGATGGATTTTCTGAAACGCGGGAAAGACCTTCTGCGCGAGGTGCCCGGCGGACAAAGTACGCAACAGCTCAGCAACGCCGAAATCGGTGCCGGTTTACGCGAGGCCCTGAAGGTCGGCGCGCAGCGGGTCGTCGGTCAGGTCGGCGCCACCGACGGCTTCAATGGTGACCCCGCCATACATATTCCGCTGCCCGAGAGCCTGCAGCGGGTACAGAGCACGCTGGCACGGGTCGGATTATCGTCGATGACGGATGACCTGGAACTCCGCCTGAACAGGGCTGCCGAGGCCGCGGCGCCCGAGGCCCAGGCCGTGTTCTGGCAGGCCATCGACGAGATGACCTGGGACGATGTGCGCGAGATCTTCGACGGCCCCGACGACGCGGCGACCCGCTACCTGGAGCGCACGATGTCATCGCCTCTGGCCACGCGCATGAAACCCATCGTCGACGCCAATCTGGCGGAAGTCGGTGCCGTGCGGGCCTACGATCAGGTAATGGGACGCTATAAGGCCGTGCCGTTCGTGCCCGACGTGAAGGCGGACCTGACCCAGCATGTGCTGGAACGCGCCCTGCAGGGCCTGTTCCATTATCTGGCACAGGAGGAAGCCGCGATCCGGCGGGACCCGGCGAAGCAGACAACGGATTTGCTGAAAAAGGTGTTCGGCGGCTGATCTGTCGGTCTATTCAGTCCGCGCCCTAGTCGGAAGCGTCCTCTTCCTCTTTCAGCACCTTCGCCGCGGCGCGGAACGCTTCCATGCCCGCCGGCGCACCGCAATACAGCGCGATCTGCATCAGGGCCTCACGAAGCTCGTCCTGGGTTAGTCCATTGCGGATCGCGCCGCGAAAATGACCCTCAAACTCGTTCATCCGGCCGAGCGCCGCGAGCATCCCGAGGTTTAAGAGGCTGCGCTGCTGACGGGTCAGGCCATCCCGTCCCCACACGGCCCCCCAGCCAATCTCGGTGATGAACTCCTCCATGAAGTCACGGTTGAAGTCGTTCAAACCGGCCATCGAGGAGTCGACGCGTTCGTCTCCCATAACCTCGCGGCGGATCTTCAGGCCCTTCTCAAACAGGTCTTTGTCGATCACGGCGTGCTCTCCCTGATTTTGATTTGGTTCAGGCCGCGGCCGGGAACCGACCCCGGTCATGGGGCGCGCTGTAGAAGCCTTCCTGGTCTTCCGGGCCGACGGGAATGATGCCGTTCGGGTTTACCCGCTCGATGCCGTAATAGTTCATCTTCGCGTAGTCGAAGCTGAACGTCTCGGCGATGCCGGGTATCTGGTACAGCTCGCGGGTGTAATTGGTCAGGTTCGGATAGTCGGCGATCCGCCGGATGTTGCACTTGAAGGCGCCCACATAGCAGGCGTCAAAGCGGATCAACGTCACCCACAGGCGCCAGTCCGCCTCGGTCAAACGATCACCAACCAGATAGCGTTGTTTGCCGAGCCGTTCTTCGAGGTCGTCGAGGGTCTCGAACATTGCCACCACGGCCTCTTCATAGGCCTCCTGGGACGCCGCGAAACCGGCGCGGTAGACCCCGTTGTTCACCGTGCGATAGACGACGTCATTGATCGTGTCGATTTCGTCGCGCAGCCCAGCGGGATAATAATCCTCGGTCGCGTTGGTGAAGGCATCGAAGGCCGTGTTGAACATCCGGATGATCTCGGACGATTCATTGTTCACCACCTGGTTGGTCTGCTTGTCCCACAGGGTCGGGACGGTGACCTTGCCCGTGTAATCGCCCTGCGAGGCGGTGTAGGCCTGATGCAGATGCTCGAACCCGTTCACATGGTCCGGGAGGCAGTCCGGAAAGTCGGGATTGTCGCCATAGGTCCAGCCCTGTTCGTGACGCCCCGGCTGCGCGAGCGAGACCGTGATCGCGCTGTCGAGCCCCTTGATCGTGCGAAAAATAAGCGCGCGATGGGCCCATGGGCAGGTGTGCGCGAGATAGAGATGATACCGGCCCGGCTCGGCGGCGAAACCCGCCTCCCCCGTCGGCCCCGCAGCACCATCGGCCGTGACCCAGTTCCGGAACTGGCTTTCCGAACGCTGGAATTTTCCGTCTTTCGCGACTTCTCGTGCGGTGGCGTCATTGTCGAGCCAGGTGCCGTCCAACAGCATTCCCATGGATATCTCCTCATGCGCGACCGCTTTTGCGGCCAGCCTTTTCTGCGTGTGTCTATTTCTGGAGCGGCTTCTTGAGTTCGCGCTCGGACTCGCCCGCCCGCAGGCGTGCGCCTATCTCGGCCATCTTGATCGGAACACCGATCGGCTCCCGGTCGAACGCGCCCGTGGCGAACCATTCGTTCAGTTCGGCGATCGAATCGAAATTGTCGGTCTGGAGTTCGACGGCGTTGCCGTCCGGGTCGTGATAGTAGAGCGACGTGGTCGGACCGTGATTGATCTGCCGGTAGGGATCGATCCCCTCCTCCGTCAGCCGATCGAAGATCGCAACAAGATCCGCCAGCGACGAATAGGAATAAGCGAAGTGGGCCAGGCCGACCGTGTTCTCGACCTTGTCCCCGATCCCATCACGCTCGATGATCGCCACGCGGTGATGCTCATCGTCATAGGTGATGAACGAAATCCCCTTGGTATCGCCCATGACCTGACCGCCGAGGACCTTGCAATACCAGTCGGTCATCGCCGGTCGGTTTTTCGAATAGAGCACGATATGAGCAAAATAGGCCGGGCTCGGCGTATTGTCCGGCTCCGGTACATGCGCGAATGCTTCTGACATCGGGCGTCTCCACTGGTCAACCAAGAGACCTACTTTAGCAGACGTATAGGTGTTTCACAGCGTCTCGCATTCTGACCAAAATCGCCAACTGGGCGTGGAACACAAGGTCCGCTGCAGATATAACCGGGCTGGTGCCCCTCACACGAAGGCAGATCAGATGGCTCTCGACCCTGAAACCCTGGAACAGCTGCTCGAGACCGCCCGCCGCTTCGTACGGGATCGTCTGGTCCCCCTGGAAGCCGAGGTCGCTGCCAACGACAAGGTGCCGGACGACCTGATCGATGAAATGCGGGAACTCGGTCTTTTCGGACTGTCGATCCCGGAAAGCTATGGCGGGATCGGCCTGTCGGTCAGCGAAGAAGTCCGGGTCGTGCATGAGCTTGGCTGGACCTCACCGGCCTTCCGGTCCGTCTTCGGGACCAACGTGGGGATTGGCTCTCAGGGCATTGTGATCGACGGCACGGAAGACCAGAAGGCGACCTGGCTTCCCCGCCTGGCCACGGGCGAGATCATTGCTTCCTTCGCCCTCACCGAGCCGGAAGCCGGCTCCGACGCGGGCTCCCTGCGCACCTCGGCCCGCCGAGACGGTAACAATTACGTGCTCAACGGCACCAAACGCTACATCACGAACGCGCCCCATGCGGGCATCTTCACCGTCATGGCGCGCACCGACCCCGACGTGCCGGGCGCGCGCGGCGTGTCTGCCTTTATTGTCGAGCGGGATTCGCCGGGCCTGTCGGTCGGCCCCCACGACAAGAAGATGGGCCAACAGGGCGCCCACACTGCGGATGTGGTGTTCGAGGATTGCCGGGTTCCCGCCGCCAACCTGATTGGCGGCGTCGAGGGTCAGGGCTTCAAGACCGCGATGAAGGTCCTCGACCGGGGCCGGCTGCATATGGGGGCGATTGCGACCGGTATCGCCGAACGTCTGATCGACGAAAGCGTTCGATACGCGCTCGAACGCCAGCAATTCGGGAAACCCATCGGCGAATTCCAGCTCGTGCAGGCAATGCTTGCCGACAGCCGGACCGAGGCTTATGCCAGCCGCACAATGGTCAACGACGCCGCCCGTCGCTTCGACGCGGGCGAAAACATCTCGACCGAAGCGGCCTGCTGCAAACTCTACTCAACCGAGATGGTCGGTCGTGTTGCCGATCGGGCGGTGCAGATATTCGGCGGGGCCGGCTATATGGCCGAATATCCGATCGAACGCTTCTATCGCGATGTGCGGTTATTGCGTATCTATGAGGGCACATCGCAAATCCAACAAATCGTGATCGCGCGTAATATGTTGCGCGAGGCCGCGAACAGCTAAACATCACGAAACGACGTTCAAAACGGGGGAAAGCGTGAAGCTAATCAGTTATCGAGTGGTCAATCGGGAGTCCTGGGGCACCTACGCGGCGGACGGCGGCGTCATCGATCTTGGCGCCGAGTTCGGCACGACAATCCCGACCCTGCGCGCCTATCTGGCGGCGGGCGACGCCGCCAAGGCAAAGGTGGCCGAGTATGTGGGCACCGGCTTCGGCGGCAATGCGGGCAAGGCGTCCGATTATCCGATCAGGGACATCACGCTTCTCGAGCCGATCCGCAACCCCGACAAGATCATCTGCGTCGGCTGGAACTACCGCGAACATGCCAAGGAAGCGGGCATCGAATTGCCCGACCATCCCACCCTGTTCGCGCGTTGGGCCAACAGTCACGTACCGCACGGGAATCCCATCCTGCTGCCGAAGGAATCCGAGAAGTTCGACTATGAGGGCGAACTGGCCGCGATCATCGGCAAGCCCGCGCGTCGTGTCTCCGAGGCCGATGCGCTCAGCTATATCGGCGGCTACTCGATCTACAACGACGCCACCCTGCGCGATTATCAGCGCCACTCATCCCAGTATATGCCCGGCAAGAACTTCTTCCAGTCGGGCGCCTTCGGCCCCTGCATGGTCACGGCGGACGAGATTCCCGAGCCCGCCGATCTCACCCTGGAGACCCGGCTCAACGGCGAGGTCGTACAGCATACGGGCATCGACGATTTGATCTTCTCCATCCCCAAGCTGATCGCCTATATCTCAAGCTTCACCGAGCTTGTGCCCGGTGACGTCATCGCGACCGGCACCCCCAGCGGGGCCGGCCTTGGCCGGACACCACCGCTGTGGATGAAGGCGGGCGACACGATCGAGGTCGAGGTGTCGAAGATCGGCATCCTGACGAACCCGATCGTCGCAGGGTAAGGGTGCCGGCTAACGGGGGCAGCGCGCCAAGCCGCTCGCCCGCAACAGTCTAGTCCATCACGATCGCGGCGCGCCCCGTAATCAGGCCCTGGTCGAGGCGGGCATGTACCGTCTCGACCTCTTCGAGCTTGTAGGTCTCGGTCACCAAGGGCCAGACATCGCCGCGCGCGCAAAGCTCCAGGGACTCGATGACCTGCTGATGGCTGCAATAGCGGCTCCCCATCAGCTCCAGCTCCTTGGCCAGCATCTGTGGCGCCGGCGCCATGAAAGGCTGGCCGGCGCCACCGAGGGTCACGAACCGGCCACCAATGCCGAGGCTCGCGACCGCCTGCTCCTGGGTACCCTGTGTTGAGACATAATCGATGGCAACATCGACACCGGCGCCGCCGGTGAGCTCCATGATCTCCTCAACCACGCTATCGTTCGACGCATCAACGATCATGTCGGCCCCGAGGTCCTGACAAACCTTGAGCTTGTCGGCCATAACATCCACGGCAATGACGCGCGCATTGGCCCATTTCGCCATCATCACCTGATGGATGCCCACGCCCCCGCCGGCACCGAACACCGCGACCGTATCCATCGGCGTGACACGCGCGCGCGACAGCACCTTGTAGGGTGTTGCAATGGCGTCGGCGATCACGCCGACATCCGCTGGTTTGCCCTTATAGTCGAGGCCTTCCGGCAACTTGATGTATTCCGCGTAGCCGCCATTGACCTGGCGGCCGACATATCCGCGATTGACCGTCGAGATCGGGTCGCGGCCCGCGCGGGTCCACTTGTCCTCACCATCGATGAGATAGAAGTAGGCCGTCACCGGATCGCCCACTTTCAGGCCGCCATCGAAACCATCGGATTTCCCGACTTCGACGATCTCGCCCGTGATCTCATGACCGATAACAATCGGGAACTCCGCCGTACCCCGCCCGGCGCGCAGATGGTGGATGGTCAGGCCTGCCCCGCAGGCCAACACCTTCGCCACGGCCTCTCCGGGGCCCGGCTTCGGATCAGGAATATTTTCAAGGCTGAAGGGCGTGCCAGCTCTATGTAGGACTTGGGCTTTCATTTTTTCTCTCCCCGTGAAACTCGTATCTAGCCGGTATCTAATCTACGGGGCAGACGCAAGGCTTGTTTCGCTTGCGTCGCACATGAGCTTCTGGCACCCAGAGCGGATGGCGCATTTTATTGTAGGACGATTGTTCGGGTGGCCCGAGTTTGCCGAAGACGGCGATGATGTGTGGCTGATCCATATCGACGAACCGACGTTTTTCCTGCGGGTCATTCATCGGCCCGAGGACCTGGTGCCGACCGGTGACCTCAACGATCTTTATTTTCCCCTCGTGGACGACAGCCGCTATGCCGTGGGCAACCTGATCTTTGTCGAACCACGTCCCGCGGACCCCCGCGAGGTCGCCCAACTGGTCGCCGTCGGGATCGATGCCATCCAGCATGAGGAAGTCGCAAGATTTCTGGCACTCGCCAGCCACCCCTTCAATCCCTCATCGGCATCATTGCAGCCGGAGGATGTGCCGGTCGGTTTCGTCACCGGCGTGTTCCACGATTCAGAGAACGGAACAACGGATGACATGCCCTGGATTGCGCATATAGGCCCGCCGCCCTTCGCGATGCGCGTCTGCGATTTGAATGATGAAGACCTGGAGCCCGATGACATCTGGGCAAACGCCGGAGACGGTTACGCGCTGGCCCACTTGCACTGGCTGTCGAGCATGGCGAGCGACCGGGGGGACATCCGTTTTCTCGCCGAGACGGGCGCGGGCATCGTCGCCGATGCCGTCGAGGATTTTATGCCGGAACTGATTCCGTCCTGACGGCGACTATCTAGCGACCAACCGTCTTGAGTTCCGGCATCCGCGCCATCAGCTCATTGACGGTTTCATCGACGAGGCCCGGCAATTCAACCGTGAGCTCGGAGGCTTGTCCGGCATTGCCTTCGCGACATGCTTTTTCAATCGCGCGGGCATGATCGCTGAGGCGCATGGCACCGTAACTACCGAAATTACTGCCCATATCGTGGACTTCCTTGCGAATCCTGTCGAGATCACCGTCGGCATTCGCCGCCGTGATAAGCGCTACTGTGGCCGGGACTTCCGCCAGCGTCATCGACAGCATGCTCGCGACAGCCTCGCGACCGATCGTTTCTTCGAGCTGATCCAGAATCGATCCGTCGAGACAGGATTCTTCAGCTGCCGTTTCGCCCGCCCCATCGGCTGCCGGCAGCGCGACCGAACTCGCTTTTACAAGAGCCGACAGGAGTTTTTTCTGATCGATCGGTTTGGGCAAATAATCGTTCATGCCGGCCGAAATGCATTTTTCGCGATCGCCCATCAGGGCGTTTGCCGTCATGGCGATGATGTAAATGTTCGACTGTTCCGGGTCACCCAGTCTCCGGATGCAGCGCGTGGCCTCCAGCCCATCCATCTCGGGCATCTGAATATCCATCAGGACCGCATCAAATGGCTGAGCCTTCACGGCTTCAACGGCCTCTATCCCATTCACGGCGACCTTGACCTGCCCCCACTGACTGGTCCGTTTTAAATGTTAGTGCATCATTCTTTTGATCTCCATAGGGATG
>JAQCFD010000129.1 GCA_027618305.1 Pseudomonadota bacterium | reverse complement strand
CCTTTTCGTTTGTGACCCGTGTATAAACTCCCAAACTCGGACACATCAGAACCGACACGGACATTCCCCGGGAGCCAACCATGCAACACAGTAAAGACCGTATCCTGACGACCCATGTGGGCAGCCTGCCCCGCCCGCAGGGCCTCGAAGACCTATTGTACAAGGTCGAATTCGGTGAGGAATACGACCCGGCGGTGTTCGACCAGACCGTGACCCGCGCGGTGGCCGACATCGTGGCCGCCCAGCGCGAGTGGGGCCTCGACGTCATCAATGATGGCGAGATGAGCAAGACCGGCTACGCCACCTATATCCAGCAGCGCCTGGATGGATTCTCCGGCGACAGCCCGTCGGTGCGTTTCGACGACCTCTCGGGTTTCCCCGGTTACCGCAAGATGCTCTCCCGCATGGCCGACACGCGGCGGCTAAACCGGCCCTGTTGCACCAGCGAGGTCGTCATCCGCGACCGCGAGCCCATGCGCAAGGATCTCGAAAATCTGGCGGCCGCGACAAAAGGCAGCGATGCGACCGAGTTTTTCATGAACGCGGCCTCGCCCGGCGTCATCACGGTGTTCCAGCACAATGAGTACTATCCCAGTGACGATGCGTATCTCGAAGCCCTGTCCGGCGTCATGCGCGAGGAGTATGAGGCGATCGCGAATGCCGGCTTCGTGCTTCAGATCGACTGCCCCGATCTCGCCATGGGCCGCCACACCGAGTATCGCGAACTGTCCGACGCAGACTTCCTGAAACATGCCGAGATGCAGATCGAGGCGCTCAATGCCGCGCTTGCGAACATCCCCGCCGATCGGATTCGCATGCATATCTGCTGGGGCAACTATGAAGGCCCCCACCATCTCGATATCCCGTTCGAGGCGATCTTCGACGTGATCATGAAGGCA
Source organism: Pseudomonadota bacterium (assembly GCA_027618305.1). Taxonomy (GTDB): domain Bacteria; phylum Pseudomonadota; class Alphaproteobacteria; order UBA6615; family UBA6615; genus UBA8079. The sequence continues at coordinate 8,270 of JAQCFD010000129.1, read as the reverse complement.
AAACCGCAAGGCATGCTGGTCGAATCCTCCAACCCGCGCCACGCCCACGAGTGGCGAGTGTTCGAGGACAAGAAACTGCCGGATGACAAAATCATCATCCCCGGCGTGATCGACAGCGTGACCAACTATATCGAGCATCCCGGCGTCGTCGCCGATCGCATCTGCAACTATGCCAACGTGGTGGGCCGGGAACGGGTCATGGCGGGGGCCGACTGCGGCTTCGCAACCTTCGCCGGGATCGGCAAGGTGGACCCGCAGATCGCCATCGAAAAGTTCAAGTCGCTGGTCCGCGGCGCCGAAATCGCCTCGGCGCGTTTATGGGGATAATCCCCGTATTGCCGTCGAATCACGGTGAACCCCATTCGACAGGAGTTGCACGATGCATCTGGGAATTCTGACCGGTGGTGGTGATGTTCCGGGCCTGAACCCAGCCATCAAGACCGTCGTTAACGAAGCCGCCCGGCGCGGCTGGCATGTCACGGGGTTCCGCCGCGGCTGGGCCGGTCCGCTCAACTACAACCCCGCCGACCCCGAGGGTTCCCAGGGCTTCATCATGCCGCTGTCGGTTCAGGGCGTTCACGCCATCGATCGGACCGGCGGCACGGTCCTGCACACGTCGCGCACCCAGCCGTCGAAGATGCGCGCGAAGGACCTGCCCGAGTTCCTGCAGAACAACGGGCAATCGCCCGACGATGTCGTCGACTGCACGGACCATGTCCTATCCGTCTTCAAATCGCTCGGAATCGACGTCCTGATCGCCATCGGCGGCGACGACACGCTGTCCTATGCCGCGCGCATCCATGGCAAGGGCATGCCGACCATCTGCATCCCCAAGACCATGGACAATGACGTGTTCGGGACCGAGTACTGCATCGGCTACTCGACCTGCGTCACCCGTTCGGTCGAACTGATTGACCGGTTGCGTACTCCCGTGGGCAGCCATGAACGTTTTCTGGTTGTGGAGCTGTTCGGGCGCAACTGTGGCCAGACGGCTCTCATGGCCGGCTATCTCGCGGGTGCCGATCGCACATTGATCGCAGAAGTACCGTTCGACCTGGACCGGGTCACCACGCTGCTGTCCGAAGATCGACGCGCGAACCCGTCAAACTATGCCGTGGTTGTGGTCTCGGAAGGCGCCCAGATTTCGGGGCAGGACATCTTCGAATCCGGCGACCCGGACGCTTACGGACACCGCAAGCTCGGCGGCATCGGCCAGGCCGTGGGCGAACATCTGAAGCGGGAAACCGGGGTCGGCGTGATGGTTCAGTCCCTCGCCTATCTGCTTCGCGCGGGTGCGCCCGACGCCGTCGACCAGCTCGTTCCGCGCAACTACGCGACCATGGCCGTGCGCTGCATCGAGGAGGGCCGAACGGGGCTTATGATGGCCGTGCAGGACGGGCACTACACCACCGCGCCGGCGGATATTTCCACCACGGGAAACCGTCGCGTCGATGTCGCGAACATGTATGACCCCGAAGGATATCTGCCCCGTATTGCCGGGCTCGAGGGCATGCCCATGTTCGGGCGTTGAAAACCCCAAACGGCGACGAAACCTAAGCGTCCACCAGAAGCACTGACAGCCCGGCCCGGACCTGGTCCGGGACCGGGATCGGCTTCATCTCGCCCGGCCGCACATAGACATGCACGAAATGGCCCGTCGCCGAGGGCGTGTCTGCGCCCTCCTTGAAGATCGCAATCTCATAGGTGACCGAAGAGTTGCCCAGCCGGCGCACCCGCACACCCACGTCGAGGACATCGGGAAATGCGATCTCGCTGTGAAAGCGACAGCCGGTTTCGACCACCATGCCCACCGGCGCGGTCTTGCGATAATCGAGCCCCGTGAAGCGCATCAGAAATTCGTTCACCGCCGTGTCGAAATAGGAATAATAGGTCACGTTGTTGACGTGGCCGTAGACGTCATTGTCCATCCAGCGGGTCGGAATCTGCAGGAAGTGCGGGTAGTTGCCGCGTCGCTCGTCACGCTCTGTTTGCTTGTCGCTCATCGAATGTCGTCCAAAAATCCAGAAATGATGTCGATCGTCTCGTTCGGCCGCTCAACCATGATCATATGGCCGGTATCCGGCAGAATCTTAGTCTGCGCACCCGGTATTGCCGCACGCAGCCCCTTAGAGGCCGCTACGGCCGTCATGCGGTCACCGCTGCCCATCATGAACAGGGTCCGGCAAGTGACCTTCGCAGCCGCATCCAGAGCCCCCGTCCAGTCATTGCAGGCCGCCAGATCACTGCCGAGTACGTCCGCAGGGCACGACGCCAGCAGCGCGCGGCCACCGCCACGCAGCCACAGACCGGGCGCCTGGTGCCCCCCCTTGTGGGCGGGCTTGCCGAAACCCCAGTCGGTAATCATCTCCCACGCCACCGGATCGTTGGCGGCCGCGGCAGTCAGAAGGTCGGGATGCACCTGCATATGGTCCGAAGGCCCGATGAGGATCAGCGAGGATGCGCGGTCCGGAGCCTGGGCCGCAGCGGCCAGCACGATGAGGGACCCCATCGAGTGCCCCACCAGGTGGGCCGCCTCGACACCCGCCGCATCCAGAAACCGCCAGAGCCAAGCGGCGAAGTCCTCGATCGTTGTCGGCGCGGTGCCACCCGACCGCCCGTGGCCCGGCAGATCGGGCACCAGCACGTTATAGCCGTGATGGGCAAAATAACGGGTCTGCAGACCCCAGGCGCTGTGATCGTTGCCACCGCCATGAATCAACACCAGTGTCGGCTGTTCGCCATCAAACGCGCGGCCGCCCGTGTGAACAAAGACGCTCTGGCCATCCACTTTCATCTCCATAGCGGCGCTCCTATTTCTGCGAGGCGCGCAGCGCCTGTTTCAAATCCGCGACGATGTCGCCCGGATCCTCGAGGCCGATCGCCAGGCGCACCATCTCCTCGCCCACGCCCGCAGTCGCCAGATCCTCCGGTCCCATTTGTTGATGGGTCGTACTCGCGGGATGAATCACGAGAGACTTCGCATCACCGACATTCGCCAGATGGGAAAACAACTCCAGCGCCTCGATGAATTTGGCCCCCGCACGCCGCGGCCCCTCGGTGCCGGGCTTGACGCCGAAGGTCACGATGGCGCCCGCGCCGTCCGGCAGGATTTTCTGCGCCAACGCGTGATCGGGATGGCTCTCAAGCCCCGGATATGTGACCCACGCGACCTCGTCGGCGCCGCTGAGAAATTCGGCCACGGTTTGCGCATTCGCCACATGCCGCGCCATGCGTATTGGCAGGGTTTCGAGCCCCTGCAGGAGATAAAAGGCCGTCTGCGGTGCCATGCAGGCGCCGAAGTCACGCAAGCCCTCGGCGCGCGCGCGCATGATGAAGGCGGCCGGGCCGAATTCCTCGGCGAAATCGAGGCCGTGATACCCGGCATAGGGTTCGGTCATGCCCGGAAACTTGCCCGAGCTTTCCCAATCGAAGTTTCCACTATCGATCAACACACCGCCGATCGCGACCCCGTGCCCACCAATCCACTTGGTGGCCGAATGCATGATCAGGTCGGCCCCGTGCTCGAACGGATGCAGCAGCGCCGGCGTCGAGAATGTTGCGTCCACCAGCAGCGGCAGGCCAGCGGCATGTGCGACCACCGCCACCGCTGCAATATCGAGCACCTCAAGGCCGGGGTTGCCGATCGTCTCGGCGAAGACCAGCCGCGTTTCGTCGCGGATGGCCGCCTCGAAGGCATCAGGGTCACGCGGGTCGACGAACGTTGTGGTGATCCCGAAGCGCGGCAATGTGTGGACAAACAAATTGTGGGTGCCGCCATAGATGTTCCGCGAGGCAACGATGTGCCCCCCCGCCCCCATCAAGGTCATCACCGCGAGGCTCATGGCGGCCTGCCCGCTGGCCGTCGCGATCGCGCCAACGCCGCCTTCCAGTGCCGCCATGCGTTCCTCGAACACCGCCACCGTGGGATTGGATATCCGCGAGTAGATGTGACCGGCCCGTTCGAGATTGAACAGGCTCGCCGCGTATTCGACATCCGGGAAGACATAGGAGGTCGACTGATAGATCGGCGTGGCGCGCGCACCGGTCACCGGGTCGGGATGCTGTCCCGCATGCAGGCTGAGGGTTGCGAACTTCAAATGCTTGGGATCGATCATGGGTCATGTCCGGCAGCGATGGGAATTCGCCGCGGAACTTATCCCAACCGGGCGCGGGCTTGAACCGACATGGACAGGATTGGCAAAAGAAAACCGCTCCGGGAGGGGGGTCCCGAAGCGGCTTGAAGTCAAACAGGGAGGCAAAAAAGGATCTCAGTAAGATCCAAAGATGGTCTATGGGAGGAGCCATCACCTCTAAAATCGCAGACAATGTCTAAAAATTGGTTAATGCCCTACATGTCCACGAAAAAACGGGGCCCAGACCGGACCCCGTTTCCACATTACTTATGAAATATCAGGGGCTTAATTGTCGCCCTGGTTGTTGCCGCCACCAAAGCGCACATCGGCCATCCAGTCGGGTATACGGCTCTGTGTCGGCTCTTCTTCGGGAATCAAATCCGCGCTGATCGGGCGGCGGTCGTCGGTGGCCGGCGCGCGGCCCGCCTTGCGGCCCTTCTCGATCGCCTCATCGAGATCGACCTGTCGGCACAGGCCGATGGTCACCGGGTCCCGAGGCTGAATCTGCGAAGAGTTCCAGTGGGTCCGATCGCGAATGGCGGTAATCGTCGGCTTCGTGGTGCCGATCAGCTTGCCGATCTGGGCGTCGCTGAGTTCGGGATAGTAGCGGACGAGATAGGCGATACCGTCGGGCTTGTCCTGACGCTTCGACACCGGGACATAACGCGGCCCCTTGGTGCGCTTGACCGGTTTTCCGATTTCTGGAGCATCAGACGCGCTGCCGGATCGGCCTGGCAACGTTCAATCTCGGACCACTCGACCTGACCATTCGCCACGGGGTCGAGCCCGTGCATACCGACCCCGACCTCGCCGTCGGCGATGCCCTGAATCTCGAGCTGGTGCATGCCTGTGAAGTCTGCGATCTGCGCGAACGTCAACGACGTATTTTCCACGAGCCAAACCGCCGTGGCCTTCGGCATCAACGGAGGTGCCATGAATTCTCCTTTCGCCGGTTGCCCGCGCCGCGCGCGGCCGAACCGGGCCAATTCATCATCCCTGAGGGGGTTGCGCCACTATATATGCGGCGATACGCCGAAATGCAAAGCACACCACGCATCAGGGTTACAACAATTTGAGGATGATCTTGCCGATATGGGTGCTGGTTTCCATCAGTTCATGGGCCGCCGGCGCCTCATCGAATGGAAAAGTCGCATGGATCACGGGAGCCACTTCGCCCGCTGCAAGCTTCGGCCAGACCTTTTCGCGCAGCGATGTCGCGATTTTGGCCTTTGTCGCCACGGATTGCGGGCGCAGGGTCGAACCGGTCAGGGTCAACCTGTTCATCATGACCTTCGCGAGATTGATTTCAGTCTTGGCACCGCCCATCAGGGCGATCTGGACGATCCGCCCGTCGGGTCGCAGCGAGGCGATGTTCCGCGTCGTATAGTCGCCGCCCACCATGTCGAGGATCACATCGACCCCCTTGCCCCCCGCGCTGTCAGCCGTGAGCGTTGCGATCACCTCGTCAAAGGCTTCGGTCTTGTAGTTGATGGCCTTCGTCGCACCGAGATTTTCGCAGAATGCCGCCTTCTCGGCGGTGCCGACCGTGGTGTAGATCTCCGTCGCACCGAATGCCTTGCAGAGCTGGATCGCGGTCGTGCCAATGCCGCTGGAGCCGCCATGCACCAGGAAACGCTCACCCGGCGCAAACCGGGCGCGGTCGAACACATTCGTCCAGACCGTGAAGAATGTCTCAGGTATGCCGGCGGCCTGGACCATGTCGAGGCCCTCGGGGACCGGCAGGGTCTGTGTGCCCGGAACCGCGACATACTCGGCATAGCCGCCGCCGGAGACCAGCGCGCAGACCTTGTCGCCGGGGTTCCAGGCATCCACACCGGGCCCGGTCGCGACGATTTCGCCCGACACTTCGAGCCCCGGCAGGTCCGACGCGCCGGGCGGTGCGGGATAGAGGCCCTTGCGCTGGGCGACGTCGGGCCGGTTGACCCCGGCCGCCGCGACACGGATCAGGACCTCGCCATCCCCCGGCACGGGCATAGGACGCTCAGTCAGCTTCAGCACGTCCGGCCCGCCGGGCTCGGAAATCTCTATCGCGCGCATTGTTTCCGGCAACGCCATGGTCACCCTCCGTTTCAGGTCTCATCCGTTCTGACGGTTGCGGGCGCAATCTAGGCGCGTCAAACTTGATGCACAACGACAAGCCGCAACGCACACAGATGCGATCGGCAGACCTGGAAGCAGGGAGTGGAACATGAGCGCGGACGACGATCTGGAACCGACGTTCCAGGGGCACCCGACTGATTTCAATGTGATGAAGGTCGAAGCCCTATCGATGGAGGAACTGAAAGCCTATATCGAGCATGCAAAGCGGGAAATCGCGCGCGCCGAGGCTGAAATAGCAAGCCGGGAATCTTTACGCGGCGACGCGGACGCCCTGTTCAAAGCCTAGGGTTCAGAAGTTAGAGTCCGAAAACCATTTGAGAACTGGCGCCGGTCAACGGGCGCGGGAGAGAAGCATGGCCAATCATTTCGAAACCGACATGGACAAGAACGCGGCGAACTTCACACCGCTGTCACCGCTCAGTTTCATCCGGCGCACGGCAAAGGTGTACCCGAACCGGGCGGCTGTGGTGCATGGCGACACAAGCTTCACCTACGCAGAGTTCTACGCGCGCACCCGGCGCCTCGCCTCGGCTCTCAGCCAGCGCGGCATCGGCGTCGGCGATTGCGTGGCCATCATGTCACCCAACACACCACCGATGCTCGAATCCCATTTCGGGGTGCCGATGACCGGCGGGGTGATCAACGCGTTGAATTATCGCCTCGATGCCAAGGCCATCGCCTTCATCCTCGATCATGGAGAAGCAAAGGTGCTTCTGACCGACACGGAATTCGCACCCGTCATCAAGGAAGCCATCTCGCTGGCCAAGGTCGATCCGATCGTCATCGATATTGACGACAAGGAGGGCCCGGGCGGGGAGAAGCTGGGCGAGATGGATTATGAGGCCTTCCTCGCGACGGGCGACCCGGACTTCGAATGGTCCCTGCCCGACGATGAGTGGAATGCCATCGCCCTCAACTACACGTCCGGTACCACAGGCAATCCGAAGGGCGTGGTGTTCCATCACCGCGGCGCCTATCTGAACGCAATCGGCAATGTCTTCACCTGGGGTGCCACTGGTGGCCCGGTCTATTTGTGGACCCTGCCGATGTTCCACTGCAACGGCTGGTGCTTCACCTGGGGCGTCATCGCCGTGGCCGGCACCAATGTCTGCCTGCGCAATGTGAACTCCAAGAGCATTTACGAGGCGATCGCGACCAAGGGCATTACCCATCTGTGCGGCGCGCCGATCGTCATGCAGATGATCGTCAACGCCACCGACGCGGACCGCCGCACGTTCGAGCAACAGGTGGAATTCATGACCGCCGCGGCGCCGCCACCGGCGGCGGTTCTCGCGGCGATGTCCGAGGAAGGCATCAACGTCACACATGTCTATGGCCTGACCGAGATCTACGGTCCGGCGATCATCTGCGCCTGGCAGGACGAGTGGGATGCGCTGCCGCTCGACGAGCGGGCCCGCCTCCAGTCTCGCCAGGGCGTCCCCTACGAGGTCCTGGAAGACATGATGGTCGCCGACGCGGAGACATTGGTCCCGGTCCCGCAGGACGGGAAGACCATGGGTGAGGTCTTCACCCGCGGCAACGTGACGATGAAGGGCTATCTGAAAAACCCGAAGGCCACCGACGAGGCGTTCGCCGGCGGCTGGTTCCACACCGGCGATCTCGGGGTCTGGCATCCGGACGGCTATGTCGAGCTCAAGGACCGGTCGAAAGACATCATCATCTCGGGCGGCGAGAACATCTCATCCATCGAAGTCGAGGACGCGCTGTACAAGCATCGCGCCGTCGCCGCTGTCGGCGTCGTCGCACGGCCGGATGAGAAATGGGGCGAAACGCCCTGCGCCTTCATCGAGCTGAAGCCCGGTGTCGAGGCCACGGAAGAGGAAATCTTCCAGCATTGCCGCGACAATCTCGCGGGCTTCAAATGCCCGCGATATGTGGTTTTCGGGCCGCTGCCCAAGACCTCGACCGGCAAGATCCAGAAATTCAAGCTTCGCGATCAGGCCGTCGAACTCGCCAACGCAGCGCAATAGGCACGCCGCCTCCCGACAAACAACA